>JAPDQM010000050.1:0-26472 GCA_034505795.1 Candidatus Zhuqueibacterota bacterium | reverse complement strand
TCACTTGGCCAGTACGTCCACCATATCGGTTTTTTCCCAGGTGAAGGTCGGTTCTAACCGGCCGAAATGGCCATAGGCGGCGGTTTTGCGGTAAATGGGACGCCGCAGTTGCAGCCGTTCGATGATGCCTTTCGGTGTTAAATCAAAATGCTTGCGAATAAGCTTTTCAATTTCTTGATCGGGAATCACTCCGGTGCCATGAGTATCTACCATGAGCGAAACCGGTTCGGCCACGCCGATAGCATAAGCCACTTGAATGGTGCACTTCTCAGCCAATTTGGCGGCTACAATGTTTTTGGCCACATGCCGCGCCGCGTAGCTGGCAGAGCGGTCTACTTTCGTTGGGTCTTTGCCCGAAAAGGCTCCGCCACCGTGCGGAGCATAGCCACCATAGGTGTCGACAATAATTTTGCGACCCGTCAATCCGGTATCGCCCTGGGGGCCGCCTACCACAAACCTGCCGGTGGGATTGATGTGATAAACAATTTCATGATCGTTGACCATATTCGGCGGCAGCACAGGTTTGATGACATGGTGGATAATTTCGTTCCGCAAATCCAGCAGTTTCACATCAGGATCGTGCTGAGCCGCGATCACAACTGTGTCCACCCATTTGGGCTTGCCGTTCTCGTATTGAATGGTCACCTGCGATTTGCCATCCGGTCGCAAGAAGGGCAAAATATTTTTCTTGCGAACCTCAGTCAGGCGCTTCGTGAGTTTGTGGGCCAACAAGATCGGCAATGGCATTAATTCGTCGGTCTCATTGGTAGCAAAGCCAAACATCATGCCCTGATCTCCCGCTCCATCGCGATCGACTCCCATGGCAATGTCGGGGGATTGCTGGTCGATGGTCGTCAAGATACCACAGGTTTCCCAATCAAAGCCATAACTGGCATCAATATAACCAATATCGCGGACGACCTCACGCACCACCTTCGGAATATCCACATAACACTTGGTGCTAATTTCACCACCCACGATGGCCAGCCCGGTGGTCACGAATGTTTCACAAGCCACCCGTCCCATGGGATCTTCAGCAAAAATTGCATCCAGCACCGCATCAGAAATCTGATCCGCCATCTTATCGGGGTGCCCTTCGGTAACCGATTCGGAAGTAAAATAATATGATTTCATTGTTACACTCCTATTAAAAATTTTCCCTTTTGAGAATTTGGTTTTTATATTTTAGTTAAGACTTGCTTTGGTTGATTGCGATTAATTGCTTCAGTCGACAAGTGGCCGCTAGAGTCAGGGCTAATTTCAGCAACACCGCAACAGATGCTATTTTATCCCGCGGTGATGTTGGAAATCAACAGTACCGATGGCCATAATAAATGGTTAGCCTTTATTTGCCCTCAGAAAGCATAAAAAAGGATTGCTCTCTTTGCTACTGCTGTTGGTCGCAAACCAATCGCTTTGGATGAACTACCTATACCAAAAGCGCGCTGGAACTCACCGATTCAACCATGCAATCAGTTGTTGATGCAGCATCGGATTGCTGGCAGCGACACAGGACAGGATAGTATTATCTGCAAGCAGCGTATTGTCCAATGAATGGCCACAATCATCGGAAAGAACGCAGCCGGCCTCTTTGGCGATGAGGTAAGCGGCTGCAATATCATACGCAAATAAGCCGAAGGTTGGTTGATGATTCGTAAGCTGTGGATCTGGTTGGTGTTGCGCCACCGCTTTCGCCATCCTCCCAGAAATTTCAACATACGCGTCCAACTGCCCGCTCACAATTCGAGTCAATGCGAAGGCCGAGCAGTTGAAAATGTACACGCCACCTTTATACGATGATTGGTCAATCAGACCGGCCAACTCGCCCAGGATTTGTGAAGCGGGTCGGCCAACGATCTCAAAGCACCACCGCAGGCGCTCGAGATGCTGATTTGATGAGAGATTTACTTTGAGAAATGGATCTGAACTCTGGATCAGCACCCCCTGGTGCGCTGCAGCATAAAACAGATTGCCCGTTTTTAATTCGAGCACCACGGCATGCGAAATATCCTTAAATGTCGCCCGATCATGAAACGAGCAATAGGCAATGGATACTGCGGCTGATTCAAAGCCGCTGAATGCCGGCCGGGTGCCATCGATAGGATCGATGATTAGCAAACCGGTCGGTGATTTGGCTGGCAGCACCATCCCCCGATCTTCGGTGTAATAGGCAACGTCAAAAGGGTGCCTGGCAAAAAAATCTGCGATTTCCCGCTCGGCCAGCACATCGACCTGAAAGGTCACATCACCGCTATGAGCAACGCCTTCCACTTCGCGCGCCGCGGCTGTTCCCAGATAGGGATAAATCCGCCGCCGGATCGCTTGCGCTAGGGAGATGAGCATCGGTTGAATATCTCGCTCAATCATGAATGGCTCGCAATCGATCTTTTAGCAATTGAATTTTATCGATCGTCGTCGGATCGATACCATTGAAAATGGCCAGATAGTAGCTCACCATATCACCCAGATAAATCAATGAAAACAGCCGCGCCAAGCGCGAATGGCCTTCGGAGAAAACTTCGATGACCGGTAGGGTGAGTGGCTCCAAAATTGACCGCGTGATTTCCATGCGTCGCTGAATCCGAATATGATCCCGATGATCGCGCAAATAAATAATCTGGAAATGTGGGAACAGATCCGCACGCCGTTCCCAGCCGACAATTTCATTATGATTCAACTCTGGAAATGCATTCTGGAATGCCAGCACCTTGGAATTTTCAGAAAGCTGTCCCTTCCATCGCATGGCTACCGCCTGCAACAATTCCACTGAGCTATACAAAATTGGAATTTTATCGATTAATTTTTGGGCCAGCACCATCGCCCGATTATTTTCCATACTCGGCGCATATTGATTGGCTTTGTCAATCAAAAGTTGGATCGTTTCTTCGATATCAATCATATCTGGCGCCACAATGCCTGACCGTTTGAAAAACACCAGAACAGGGATACTCAAATAAGCCAATGCCGTGCGGGGAGGATTGCCGCCTGGAATGGCAATGAACGGCACCCCATCCCGCCGGGCTCGAGCCGCCAATTCACCACCTGATGTAATGCAAATGATATTGGCCAGTCTGGCCTTAGCGTCTTCGTAGCAACTGAGCGATTCTTCGGTGTTGCCCGAATAGCTGGAAACGATCACCAACGAATGCTGATCGGTATATGGTGGCAAAGAATAGTGACGAACCACTGCCGCCGGCAATTTTAATTGGTTTCCCAGGCTGGCAATAATTAAATCTCCCCCAATCGCTGAGCCTCCCATGCCTGCGAAAATTATATGGTGCAATCGCGTCGGTGCAAAATTATAATCGAATCCTTCCCCTATCTGACGCGCTTGCTGAAATTGCTGCGGAAACGAAGTGAGTAACCCCAGCATGTTGGATCGATCATAACGATGGATATTAATAAGTGCAGCCATTTCTCCTCGCGTAAAAATTAAATTATTTTCTGCTTGAGTCGAGAAGCCATTACATTGCGCATGTAAGTTTCCACCTGCTCAGATGTTTTTTTATCTATGGCCTTGAGCGCTATCTTTTGAGCCTCCTCGAAGGTCGTGGAACGAATAATCTTTTTGATTTCCGGAAGCATTGCCGGACTGACGCTTAGTTCATCTAAATCCAGCCCCACCAAAATTAACGTGGCCAGGGGGTCAGCGGCCATTTCGCCGCACATTCCTACCCAAACACCCTTTTCGTGTCCTGCGTCGACAATATCTTTAACTAGCCGGAGCACCGCTGGTGGCAACCGCTTATAGAGATGGGCTACGCGGGCATTGCCTCGATCAACCGCTAATGTGTATTGAATTAAATCGTTAGTCCCGATACTCAAAAAGTCCACTTCTTCGGCAATTTCTTTGGCCATAATAGCAGCCGATGGAACTTCGATCATTGCCCCAAGCTCGATGGTATCATCAAATGAAATCCGCTGGTTTTTTAAATCGGATTTGACCTCCTCCAGCACCGCTTTTGCCTGATAGATTTCTTCCAGGCAGGAAATCATTGGCAGGAGAATTTTGATATTACCGATAACGCTGGCTCGCAAAATGGCCCGCAGTTGCCGCTTGAACAGGTCGATGCGCTCCAGACAAAGGCGAATAGCACGCCAGCCCAGAAATGGATTGTCTTCCTGCGGAATTTGAAGACAGCGGGGATTTTTATCGCCGCCAATGTCCAGTGTGCGGATGATCACTGGATAAGGGCTCACCTTTTCGGCGACTTTATAATACTCCTCAAATTCCTCCTCTTCATCGGGCATTTCGGATCGGGTCAGATATAGATTTTCGGTCCGAAATAAGCCAATGCCTCGTGCACCATAAGTAATGATCGAACTAATTTCGGCGGCAAACTCGAGATTGGCAGAGAGTTCGATATCTTTACCATCCAGGGTTCGACTGGGCAGATCGCGCATCCTGGATAACTCTTTGGTAACCTCATGATATTCATCGCGCAGTCGGATGTATTTTTGCAGCTCCACAGAGGTGGGATTGATAATTGCCAGTCCGCGATTGCCATCCACAATGATCGAATCGCCCGTTTGAACGAGACTACTGACTTCCTTCAATCCAACGACCGAAGGAATTTCCAGCGACCGGGCCATGATGGCCGCATGGGAGGTCTTCCCACCCAGATCGGTGACGAAGGCCAGTACCTTGTTGCGGTCCAGGAGCACGGTGTCCGACGGCGTCAAATCTGGCGCCACAATAACAGCCGGCGTGTTAATACCGTTCAGGTAGCGAGGTTCTTTACCTTGAATATTGCGAATAAGGCGCCGTTTCACATCTTTGATGTCTGCCAGGCGGCCGACAAAATATTCGTTATCCACTTCTTCCAGCGATTCCTGAAATTTTTGCAGCACCTGATAATAGGCAAAATCGGCGTTTTTGTATTCGTATTGAATTTTATGGATGGTTTCCTCGTTGATGACCTGATCGTTGAGCAGCAATTGATGCGCATCAAAAATCCGAGCGCCCTCTTTGCCCATTCGCTGGCGCGCCTGAGCTTGAATTTCTGCCAGTTCTTTTTGGGTTAATTCGATCGCGCGATGGAATTTTTTAATTTCAGCGTTAACGGCATCCGGCGGAATCTGTCGCTCTTCAACCTTCACTACATCGCCGGTGAGTAAAAATGCTTTTCCGATGACAATGCCTGGTGCTGCTGCAATCCCCCGCAAACGCATCATTCGTTTGGGACTTTTTTTACCAGTCATCTTCGCATCATTCTTCATAAAATTTATTATTGATTAATTCGACGAGCGCGGCCATCGCCTGCTCCTGATCCTCGCCATGGACTTTGATCACCAGATGGCTTCCTTTTTCAGCCGCCAGCATCATCACTCCCATAATACTTTTGCCGTTGACCTCACGGTTGTTCTTGGCAATATATACGTCTGACTTAAATTTCGAGGCAATTTTAACAAATTGCGCCGCAGGTCTGGCGTGAAGTCCCAGCGAATTTAAAATTGTAACTGTTTGTGTAAGCACTCTATATCATCAACCCAATAATAATTGCACTCATGATGATAATAATTATCAGCATGTCGACACTCAATCGCGTTTTGCGCATCATTAGAAAGGCAATGATCATCGCTGCTAAAAATGCCGCCGGTTCGGCGAAGGATGCTTCCTGCTGATAACTTTTGGCCACAACGATGGCAATTCCACCGCCAAGCAACATGCTGAACAAATATTTCATTATCTGAAAATGCTTTTTGGTACCCCGTAACGATAACTCGCGCACGATATCAAACCCCTTGGCAAACCCGCTGAATATTCCCCGAATCCGAATCGATAAATGTATCAGATTGTACACTATGAAAAAGACGAACGCGCCACACCAACCACAGACAAACAGCAAGACAACTCCCAATACACCACAGGCGGGGCGAATGAGCTGCCAGAAAAGGGTATCACCAATGGCCCCCAGCGGCCCAATAATTCGAGTCTTAAATAATGAAATCGATCGTGTGTCTTCCCAGCCACGCACCAGCGCTTGCTGTTCAATGTTGGCTATAGCCCCCAGCGCATAGGTAGCGAGATAAGGATGTGAATTAAAAAAATCCAGATGACGCTGCATGAAAAGAATGATGCTCTTTCGATCTCGAAATAGCCGTCTGGCAATGGGCACCAGACAAAAGCCAAACCCCAGGCCCAACAGTCGTTCGGCATTCCAGGTGCTCTGAATGTAGAACGACCGCAGCAGCATCCGCAGCAAATCTATTTTTCGAATTTGTGCCATGTGGAAGTCAGTGTTTTCTACTAAAAAGCATAAATGGCGATCAGCCCGGCGGTGCTCAGCACCATCCCCAGCACAGCATACCATCTGGTCTCACTGGTCACAAACATTGTGCCGACCACACCAAAGCCAACGCCCAGTATGGCGTAGCGAGCCAACCCAAATGCAAAATCAAATGTTGGGTGGATGAACCTTACCAATGGTTTTAAAATCAGCCACCCAATGCCGACACCAAAGCCCACCAACAGGAAGCCCAGCAAAAATGCGTGAATCAGCCCAACCGTATTGAGCCAGGTGATCTTACTCAGATCAGCCTGGCTGGCGGCGATATCGGCCGCATACATGAGCCTCAGATTGGTTTGCCGCATAAAATTAACCAGGTGATTGCCCAACAAGCTGATAAATAAACTGTATACGATCGCAACAACAATGATAATATTTTCAGTGTTTACCTGCTCGCCCATCAAATAAATGCTCAACGCGGTTGCTGTCACTGCTCCCAGATTCGCTTCGGAGCTGTGTCGGCCGCCGGTCGGAATCACGATCAACCAGGGCAATTCCAATAAACTGCCCATCACAATCCCAAGCTCCAGATTCCCCATAACCAGGCCAACCACTGGACAGGCGATGATCGGTTGGGAAACCATCACCTGCCAGCCTGCGGCAATGTCGATGGATACAATGCCCCCAATCAAACAAATGAGCAATAATTCAGGGAAAAGCTCCATAAGCAACACGCAACGATTTAAAAAATTATTGGCTCGATATGCAATGATTCGATATCATTTTTAGCTAAATTTTAATCCGTCCGCCAAGCAGAAGATGCACGCATACAGCTTCATGGATTCGATAGCGCTTCTGGGATTAGAGCGATCAAAATTTCCGCTCATTGAGCCAGCGACATAGCATCGCCAGGTCAGCGCGCGCTGCGGATGCGGGCATCTGTTGCAGCAGCAATTGGGCGCGATCGAACCGTTTGGCAACTTCCTGCCTGGCGAATTGTAACGTGCCATTATCGTCAAACATTTGGCGCACTGCCAAAATGTCCGCTACATCAATTGTGTCTTTTTGAAAAATCGCCATGATTTTATCAGTCAAAGCCGCGGAAGCAGTGTTCAGCGCATGGATAAACAGGAAGGTCCGCTTTCGCTGTTTGATGTCACTTCCAAAGGTCTTGCGCGAGGTCAATTCCATGTCCAGCAGATCATCCTGAATCTGAAAGGCATTGCCCAATTCGCGTGCAAATTCTCGCAGCAGATGCTGTTGCTCGGCAGTCCCACCACCGATGATGGCGCCGATTTCTGTCGCTACCATTAACAATTGAGCCGTCTTCTTTTCGATCATGACCAGATATTCATCCAGATGGATATCCAGCCGGCTTTCAAATTCCTTATCCAGCGCTTGACCCTCGCACAACTCGATGATGCCTTGCGTGAAAATGGCTGCGATTTCCTGGATGCGATCTGATTTGCTTTTCAATAAATAATGATAAGCGAGACCCACCAGGCCATCTCCCACGAGTATGGCGGTTGCCACATCCCATTTTTTATGAACCGTCGGCCGCCCGCGGCGAAGATCGTCCTGATCCATGATGTCATCATGAACCAAGGTAAAATTGTGCAAAATCTCAACAGCTATGGATGCGTCCAGCGCCCGGCTCACATCACCCCCGACAGCCTGGCAGGCGAGCAATAACAATATAGGGCGAATCCTTTTGCCTTCACTTTCCATGATATATTCGACCGGTTCATAAAAGGATCGCGGCTGCTTTTTGGTTACGACTTGCTTCAGTCGATCTTGAACCAGATCGCGATAATATTGCATTCGTGCTTCAAACGTCTTCATCAAGTGTTCCTTAATTGAAAAAAAGGCATCTGCCTGGCGATGCCTATTGAAAAAAATTGTGGGCTAAAAATAATAAAGTTTCGCGTGAGAATCAAGTAAAACTTTTTGAATTTTAAAATATTGGCTGCTAAGTGACAGCAGCTTCATCAAAGATGAGTACCTGTTGATCAGCGTCCAGCGTCACCGTGATGCCCAGCGGCAAGGTAGGTTTATCTGCCTCATGCCCCAATGCCAATCCAAACAGCACCGGACAGGAGCAGTGCTGTAATCGTTCTGCCACGACTTCCTCTACACTGAATGTGTTAGAAAAAGCAGGTTTGTAGTCTCGTGGCTTGCAATCCGGACATTTATCGAAGACGATACCGGCCGCGCGCTCCAGCTTGCCTGCCAGAAGCAATTGAGTCAACATTCGATCCACATCGTACGGTTCCTCACCCGTCTCCTCCAGAAACAAAATAGCGTTTCTGGTATCAACTTCGAATGGTGTTCCCAATAGCGCTGTAAGAATTGTCAGATTGCCGCCAACCAATCTACCGGTAGCCCGGCCTGGCCGAATGGTATTCAAATAGGCAGTCGGTCGCAATGGATTGTCTGGCTTGGGCCGATTGATTTTGCCCAGCGGTTCTGGATGCATTAGGATTTTCAAAAAATATTCGGTAGTATAGCTTGAGAAGCTGGAGATGGCTACCGGACCGTGAAAAGTGATCAGGCCGGTTTGCTGATAAATGGCCAAATTAAGCGCAGTAATGTCGCTGTAACCCACAAAAACTTTGGGATGCTTTTTGATCAAATCGTAGTTGATTTGCGGTAGCAAGCGCATGCTACCGTAGCCCCCACGCAGGCATATTATGGCGCGCACCTCATCATCTGTGAACATCTGGTGTAAGTCGTGCAGCCGATGGGCATCACTTCCAGCCAGGTAGCCCCACTTTTGTGCAATATGGTCACCCGTTTTTACGCGAAAACCGAGTGACTGCACTGTTTCAACCCCCTCCCGAATTGTCGCGGGTTCAAATGCCGGGCTGGCAGGCGTAATTAGCCCCACCATATCTCCAGGTTGCAGCCGCTGCGGTTTGATTGGAGGTGGTGGGGCTGAAGCCCCAAAAATGTTCTGGGAAGGCAAAGCACTGGCTATTGTCATCCCTGCCAACCCCTTTAGAAAACCCCGTCGGGGGCATAACGAACGCGAATTGAATGTCATCGCTGATCATCCTCTGCTATAACCTGATTGGACCTGCGGGCTGCCGTTGTGTCGTATCCGTCGAAATTTTAAATGGCAGATGGCTAATTCCGGTAACTGAAATTGTTCAGCCCATAGATTAATCAGCCATGAAGCGGATAGAAGACAAAGATGGCCTTACTTAATTTTTGCAATCAGTTCCACTTCCACGGCTGCGCCCAATGGCAACTCGGCGACGCCGACAGCACTACGGGCATGACTGCCCTGATTACCAAATATCTCTTTTAAAAATTCTGATGCCCCGTTGATCACATGGGGTTGTTCGGTGAAGCCTTCGGCGCTGGCGACAAAGCCGACGACTTTCACGATTCGCTCGATACGATCCAAGTTGCCAATGACACTTTTGATGGCACTCAAGGCATTTAAAGCACAAATGCGCGCAGCAGCATAGGCCTGCTCCTTTGTAACCTCTCGCCCCACCTTGCCTTTTGCAGCCAATTCACCGCTTACCAACGGCAACTGTCCCGATGAAAACACCAGATCGCCAACGGCAATAGCGGGTACATAAGCTGCTACTGGCTTTGGGGTGGGCGGCAAATTGAAACCCAACGATGCTATCTTTTCTTCAATGGTCATAGTGTGGTCCTTTTTGTTTCCGGGTTAAATCGGCGAATATCCGAATGTAATGCTGGCAGAGAAATGTCAGGATATTTATAAACATATTTTAGAAAAAAGTCAAGGCCTTTTTTGAGGATGGGAATGAAAAGTAAGTTTCTGGTGATACTCATAAATGGTAAGCCAGGGCAGATAAAAATCCATCGGCGCTTTCTTTCCGCTGGATATTTGTCTGCCGTTTTTATTCATTCGATAGCTGAAATCCCAAGACAACAACTATCTCTGCGAGCAAATCTATGGTGACCTCGCTACCATCAGCTAAAAATTGTTGAAGGCGATTTCAGTAATCAGGCGAATTGGGGGACTGATTTGGCAACAAGCATGGGATGGTAGATAACAATCATTAGCCTGAGCAAGTTCAACCACGAATTATTGGTATTGACTGTGCTGGCTGAATATTGGCGATGATATTCAGCCAGGCGTTGATCATGCTTTGGGAACCGTAAAGTAAAAAGTGGCTCCTTTATCCAATTTTGATTCGACCCAGATTTTGCCCTGATAATGCTCGATGATCTTCCGACAGATGGTAAGTCCGACGCCTGTGCCATTGTGCTCGTGCTCTCTGGTCGGACATTTCTGAAATACCTTAAAGATATGCTCATGATATTCAGGATCGATGCCGATGCCGTTGTCTTTCACAGCAAATTCAAAATATTTTTTATTCTCTTGACACGAAATTTCGATCTGCGGCTGTCGTTTGGGTGATGAAAATTTTAGAGCATTAACAATCAGGTTTTCAAAAACCGTTTGGAATCGCTGGCGATCGCCGAAAATGACCGGCAAGTTTTTGGAAATCACAAAATTTACGTTCCGCTGCTGTATTTGCGGATACAGGCTCATGTAGATTTCTTTCACCAGCTTGTAGGTTGAAAATTTGCGCCGGGCCCCGACCACTCGCCCAGCACGGGATAGTTTCAGCAGATCGTTGATCATCCGCTCCATATAATCCGCATTATACATAATCCGCTCCAGATACTCTCTGCTGGTACTATCGAGTTGATCCTGCAATTGCTCCTGAAAAAGTTCAAGATAGCCGTGGAGCGCGATGATCGGCGTCTTCAAATCGTGTGATACTGTAAACACAAAAGAACTTAGCTCGGCGTTTTTCGCTTCAACCTCTTTTGTCTTTTTCTCCAGGGCATCGAACAAAATGGCATTTTCGATCTGAATCGAAAGCTGATGGCAAAGCGCAGAAATGAACTGCTTCTTTTCGCCGTCGAACCGAATTTGCTTTTTGCTGGTCAACGCTAAAATCCCAAAGTTACTTTTGCGGATTATCAGCGGCACCAGCACCACCGATCGGCAGCGAGGTTGTCGCATAAACAAATCTTTAAAAAAGCCAGTGCTCGGGTTGAGAAACAGCGCTTTCTTTTTTTTCTTTAATTGCGCCACCAACGAAAGATTTTGTTCCAATAACTGTCGGGCTCCCTCATGAGTCATGCCCATAACCACAACCGGCTGCAGGTTCTTCAAATGGTGATTACCCAGATACAGCGCGGCCATTTCGAAGCAAATGGCGTGGCCAATCTTTTCGGTCACCTGTTGCAGCAACTGATGCAAATCCCGCGGCTGCTTGATCGACCGCGAAATGGAGTTCAGGATGGTCAACTCACGATTTTTCCGCAACAGTTCCTGCTCGAATCGCTTGCGGTCGGTAATATCATTGATATAAACTAGGAGTTGGTTTTGATCAGGAATGGGCACACAGTACAGTTCCACCGATCGAATCGATTGATCCCCCGCTACAAAGCTTGCTATTATGGTATCGCTGGCTGCCGCAGCAGATGCTTGCGCGCATTTGAATAATTGGTCGACCTTTTTTCGGTCCCTTTTTTGAATCAGTTCGGTGAATAACACCGAGTGTTTGGTGCGGGATGAATCACAGCCGCTCAAACTGGCAAACTGGGCGTTCATTTTCACAATCTGCTTTTTTTTATCGATAACCACAATTGCTGTCCGGCTCTGTCCGAAAATGGCATTAAAGTTATCTTTTAATTTTTGATTTTCGGCCAGAATTCGCTGCTGCTGTTGCTCGACATTGGCCTGGAGTTGCTCCAATTTCTTATGGACCTCCGCCGACGAGTACTCAGCGGTGGGAATGAGCAAAGGGGGACCGGACACCAGGTTTGTTGTCCGGGATTCGGTGGTAATTTGGGTCGGCGCAACAAAATTGGAAGACGGAAAAAGATTGCCGTCTTTGACATCGATTATTGGGGTTTGGTTCATGGTTCATCACCTCCACACACAGTTCCACCTGGCACCATTGAATTTCAGCCCATAGATCGGATTAGGGGGGAATGGCTATCGGCAAATTTTGGGTCAAAAAATTAATTTCATATTAGCAAGGATAATTTTTTGTGAAAATGAAACTGCTGTTTTTTTCTAAGGTAAAATTAATTAAACTTGTAATAATTGTCAAGCAAAAAAGCCAATATTTCTTTTATTTAATTTGTGATCAATGATTGATGATCTGAAAGCCAATGAAGGAAATTACTAGGAACCAATGACGCACCGTAGCGGCGAGAGTTTATTTAAGAACACAGTAGATTTTTTTGTTGTAAATTATACTTTGCGCTTGATTTTGCCTGATAAATGTTTTAAATTAATGGCAGCATTCCCGACAATGATCATCCAGTAAGGAGTAAAACCATGAGAAAAGCACTCATCGGGCTCGCGATTTTAAGCGGTTTGATATATTCGACCTCTGCCTATGGTCAGATTCAAATCTGGGGACGGGACGAGCAAAAGAAAACTCAGCAAGAAGAAGTCTTTCAGCGATTTCCGCCCATCAACATTATCGATACCCCTACGGCCAATTTCATGAGTCGCAAATATTTTGAGCTGCAATTGCGTGTGTATCACTTAGGTGGCATGTTGGGCGGCTTAGCGGTTGGTCTAACCCAACGATTGATGTTTGGCGTCAGCTATGGCGGACAAAATATCATTGGCCAGGGGCCGGTAAAATGGAATCAGTCGCCAGGCGTCAACATTCGCTATCGGCTCAAAGTGGAGGACTATCGATTTCCTGGCATTTGCATCGGATTCGACTCTCAGGGCTATGGCACATTTTATCCGCAGGTCGGACGATATCAGATCAAATCGAAGGGGGCATATCTGGTTGTTAGCAAAAACTATTCGATTCTGGAAAATTTTGGCATCCATGGCGGCGTGAACTATAGCGGTGAAAACAAGGGTACCGAAAAAGATTTAAATTTTTTCTGTAGCGCCCATCTCATGTTGGATCCTGAAATCACCCTGCTGTGGGAATATGATTTTGCTATCAATGATAACGATGAAAAATCCCTCGGCTCCGGCAAAGGGTACATGAATGCTGGCGCTCGCTGGCATTTTTCCCCGCGGCTCATCTTCGAATTTTCGGTCAAAAATCTTCTAGGCAATATGAGAACCATCGAAGGCGAGCCGGTGCCGACCACCAATCGGGAATTGAAGATTATCTATTACGAAAGCTTATAGATCACTCATCTGTTCAGAGCTGATCGTCAGATTATCGAGGCATTTTCTAAAAAGTGAGATCAAACCATGAAATCAAACCGTATGTATCCCGTCAGTTTCGTCATCGTGGCTATAGCTGCGTGCTTCCTTTTAGCACAGTGTTACACCACGTTCCGGCATCCGATCCTTTATTCCACGGCAGACTCACTAGCAACACCACAGCCCCAGGAAATCACCTTTATGGATAACTGTTCTAACTGTCATGATCAGGCGCATCCGCTGACCCATTCTCCAATAATTTTTCAGGGCGAGCCAATAGATGATTATAATTACTCCTGGCAATATTTTTATACCATGCCGTGGTGGCTTGATTCATATTATTACGAAAATCAGCCTGCAAATTTAGAGGATCGATTACCGCCAACAGAACGCCGCAACTTTGATCGCCGGGAGGTGCCCCCATCATCAGCTATAGAAAATCCGGCCGTTAGCGCACCATCGTTATCAAAACCCGCTGGTCAAGAGCAGCCCCAATCGCCAGCAGTGGCACCCCCGCCACCGCAGCGACACGAGCGCCGACAAATATCCACCAGCGAGAGCAACAAGATAGAACGTCCGGCGACACCGCCAGCCCAGGAGAAAAAACAGGTCGATCCTCCCAAGAAAAAAGAGAAGGATTAGTCGTACCGATTGATCATGTTGGCGCATGGTTGCCAATGGTTTCCTGAATACCGGATTGATGGATGGATAAGATATGTCCCGCGCGGCGAAAATTGTTGCTGGAATTATTGGAATGATAGTGATTATTGGCCTGGTGGTGATATTCCTCGGTTTGAGGCTATTGAAAAAATCGCAACCCCAAACCGAGGGTACCATAGTAGTGCAGGGATTGCATCAACCGGTCAGGATCTATCGCGATAGTTATGGCGTGCCACATATTTTCGCCAATAGTGAAGATGATCTGTTTTTTGCCCAGGGCTTTGTTCACGCACAGGATCGACTCTGGCAGATGGATTTGAATCGGCGCGCCGCGCTGGGTACGCTGTCGGAAGTGATGGGTTCGCAAACAGTAGATTATGATAAGCTGATTCGCACTATTGGCTTGCCAGCTATCGCTAAACTGCTTGCCGCTAATGCCAGCCGTGAGTCACAGGGTATCCTCGCTGCCTATGCTGCCGGCGTTAATGCCTTTCTTAATCAACAACAACACGCCTTGCCTATTGAATTTATTATCGCGAATTATGAACCTGAGCTCTGGCAGATCGAGCACAGCCTGGGCTATCAGCGATTGGTTGCCTGGCTGCTGGAAATGGCCTGGCGGGTAGACCCGGTATTCGGTCAAATTGTACGCCGCGTAGGGAATGACGCAGCGCAAGAAATTTTGCCAGACTATCCCAGCAGTGCGCCCACTATCGTCCGGCTGCCGGAATCACACTGGGGTGATTCTGGTGACCTGTTGCAAGATTTTAATCGCAATGCTTCGGTGCTGGTTGAACTGTTCGGCAGCGGATTAGGAAGCAATAGCTGGGTGGTCAGCGGCAGTCGAACAGCTACTGGCAAGCCTTTGTTGGCCAATGATCCCCATCTTGGACATCAAAATCCTTGCATCTGGTACGAAGTACACTTGCATGCCCCTGGTATCGATGGCTATGGCGTTTCCTTCCCCGGTATCCCGGGAATAGTCATTGGCCACAATCCGTCCCTTGGCTGGGGGTTGACCAATGTCATGGCCGATGGTTGTGATTTTTTTGTTGAGAAGTTAAATCCTGCAAATCCGAATCAATATTGGTATCGCGATTCATGGCACGATATGTCGATCACGGATATCGAGATTCCGGTGAAGGGCCAGGCGTCCATCAGGTACACCATTCGAGCCACCCATCATGGGCCCATTGTCTCTGAGCTTCATCCGATGCTGCAAGATACACTTACTGCTGTTGCCATGAAATGGAGCGGGCAGTCGTCGAGCGATGAAATGCTTGCCTTCTACAAAATTTTGAAAGCTGAAAATTGGAATCAATTCGTTGCCGGATTGCGTTATTTTGCTGTTCCGCCGCAGAATTGGGTTTATGCTGATAGGGATGGTAATATCGGCTATTATTGCGCCGGTTCGATCCCTATTCGTAAACAGGGCAATGGCCTATTGCCTCAGCCTGGCTGGACAGGTGACTTTGAGTGGCTGGGCCAGATTCCGTTTGACCAATTGCCGCACCTGTTCAATCCTGCTGAAAATATGATTATCACCGCCAACAACAAGGTGACGGATTCCAAATATCCCTACTTTATTTCTACCTATTGGGAGCCGCCTTATCGTGCGCATCGGATTCAAGAACTGCTAAATATGAAAAGCAATATGCAGGCGAGTGATTTTAAGGCGATTCAATTGGATGTGTTCTCTGCCCATGCTCAATACTTGATGCCCGAAATTCTGGCCGCTCTGCCAAAATTTGATCAAAGCTCCAGTTTGCGAACCTATTTTGCCAGCTCGCTGAAGAATTGGGATTTTCAATTGACAGCGAATTCGATAGGAGCGACTGCGTTTGAAGTGTTCCTTACTTGTTTCATAAAAGATATCTTCTGGGATGAATTGGGCGATACGTTGTTTTCCAAATTCATCGAGCTTCCCAATATTCCCATTCGAGTCACTGACCGATTGGTCGCCCGTGGCCAATCCATCTGGTTTGATAATAAGCTGACGCCAGATACCTCCGAAACTCTGACTGATGTCATATTGACCAGCTTGGAGGAAACGTTCAAGTATTTATGTGATCAGTACGGCGAAACTGTGTATGACTGGCGTTGGGGAAACGTGCACCAGGTCAAATTTGAACATGTGATGGCAAGAAACAACAGATTGGATCGCTGGCTGAATCTTGGTCCAGATCCAGTAGGCGGATCTGGGACCTCGGTTAACGCGGCCAGTTACTCATTGGATCGAAAAAATTTTCGCGCCATAGTTGGCCCTTCGCTGCGCCAGATCATCGATTTATCCAATCGAACCAGGTCATTGCTGGTTCTTCCAACCGGCCAATCAGGCAATCCATTTAGCCGCCATTATCGTGATCAATATCCATTATGGCTTAGCGGCGGCTATCATTCGACGTTAGTGGATAGTGCACTAATCTGCAATTCCAATTTTAACTTGCTGCTGCTAACGCCCACCACAGGCGCACATTAATACAAGATAAATAGAATATTCGGCAGCAGAAGTTATTAACCAAACCAAATCTGTTCTTTATCTAATCTTACCGATTCTACCATGTAATCGCTGCAGCTTGGCATCTGACAGCCTCCAGTTCATATCTGCAACTGCTTGACGACAGAATTTCATCGGTATTGTCTCCGCAATCAATCGGACTGCGGAGTTTTATATCGTTGTCTTCCAACGAGGTAATGAATATTTCTGATCATGAACCAATAGGTAGGTGAAGCTATGACGCAAAAATTGATTGCCAGCTTGGCTCCAGGCGATAACGTCCTATCATTTTTCATGGTGCGGAAAAAAGAGATCAAACAGCAAAAGATTTCCAAAGAGGTTTATCTTTCATTGGAACTCGGAGATTGCTCCGGACGGATCCACGGCTCGCTGTGGAACGATGCGTCGGCGATTAGCAAAACCATCCAGGTGGGCGATGTGGTGAAGGTAAAAGGCAAAGTCATTACATTTATGGAGAAGAACCATATTGCCATCGACAAGATTCGTAAAGCTCATCCCAATGACAATATTGAAATGGAAAGCTTTTTGCCGCAGTTCCCGGGTAGCATTGATACATTGAGAAACAATCTACAACAACGGTTAGAGCATGTTAACGAGCCCGATTTGAAAAAGCTGGTGCAAACATTTTTACAGGATCAAAGATTCATGGCTCAATTTTGCAAAGCGCCAGGCGGAAAATTGTGGCACCATGCTTATCTGGGCGGATTGCTGGAGCATTCGTTCTCCGTAATGGAAATTTGTCGCTATCTCTGCGGGCATTACGGCCGCTCGGTCAATGCCGATGTCGTCACAACCGCAGCGTTTTTGCATGATATTGGAAAAATCCAGGAGTTCAGCTTGAATGGATTCATCGATTACTCAACCTCCGGCCGATTGCTGGGACATGTTGTTCTGGGGGCCAATCTGGTCCAGGCCAAGATCGCCGAACTGGGCGATTTTTCCGAATCACTCAAAGAGCAACTGATTCATTGCCTCCTGAGTCATCATGGCCAAAAGGAGCGAGGTTCGCCGGTGGTGCCAATGACGCTCGAAGCCTTGATTCTGAGCTATGCCGATGATCTTGATTCATCTGTGGCAGCTTTTCAGCGAATCATGAGTCGGGAAAAAGAGCCCGGAAAGATCTGGAGCAATTATGTGAACTTGATTGATCGCTTTATTTATTTGGGAGAAGAAGAAAAACTTGACCAAAATTAGCAGATGGTGTTGGCTAAAAGAAATGAAAGGAATTTCGCATAGCATTAATGACTTGTTAAGCTACACCATAAAAAAACACCATGTGAATCGGTTGCTAAGATTCACATGGTGTTCCAACGACAGATGTTAGCTTTGACGCTATTTCAGCATTGCCATTTTCTTAGATACTGAACACCCTGCCGCTTCCAGCCGATATACATAAATTCCCGAGGCTACTTTCTGGCCGGCGTTGTCGAGGCCGTTCCAGCAAACCGTATATGCCCCAGCCGACTTGTTTTCTGAAACCAACGTTCTAATCAATTTCCCGGTCATGTTATAGATGGCTAAAGAAACATGGGTATCATTGGGAATCTGATAGCTAATGCTGGTTTCAGGATTGAACGGATTCGGGTAATTTTGGGAAAGAACAAAGTTGGCCGGAGGATTAGCTGATAGATGCTGCTCTGGTTTGGCTTCAGGCTGCTTCGCCAGCGGTGGTATTGCCATGGGCGCTTTGCCGGCTTCCCATACCTCCAGTTCACCAATTTGAATCCACTCCGCGTCCATGGGTGAAAGTAATGTCAATTTAATGTAGCTGGCGCTATCGGCTTCAAAGGCAAATACTTCCCAGCCACCGCCGGTCTTGCAGGTATCAAGAACTGTGCGATAGGTCACGTTATCTTTGGAAATCGCGACCTGAAAGTCCTGTAACCAGCGTCGGACCGGAATGGTGCCGGTATCGGTAATCATGCGGACTTTGTCGACCAAATGGGTGGCATCATCAGCGCATTTAAAGATAGCATAGGCTGGCGACACCGCAGCGATGGTCGCCGTACCATCCCAACCCCAAAAATCTTTATCGAGCACGTTGGCCCAAGGTTCGGCATAGTACGATGCGCTCGATTCAACCAGTTTTAATTCCACTGGGGCTGATGCGGGATCATAAACGATGACAAAGTCTTCTCGCGTAAGTTGATGTTTGCCCACCAACGGCGGTCCCCAGGCTGTGAGGCTGATGTTGAAATTGCCGATACCAAATTTGTGGAATGAATCTTTTTCAATGGAAAAGATGCTGTCATTCACTTCCCAGAAGTAATCGGTGATAGTTCCGGTGGCTAAGTTTTCAAAATTTACAAACAGCTCACCCACACCGATATTCACCGGCGAATTGAAATCCAGCACGATCGGCAAGTAGCAGGTGATATAGTCTTCTTTCACCATGGTATCCTCAACGCCATCTGGATTATAGGCAGTTAAGGTTACTGTGAAAATTGGGTCCGTTGGGGGCAGATAGGTATGAATTGGATCTTTTTCAGTGGAGATTTCGCTGCCATCGCCAAAGTCCCATTTCCAGGCCACGGCGCACTTGGAGAGGTTGGTAAATTTGACCGTCATGGGAGCTACGCCAATCAGCGGCTCAGCGGTGAAATCAGCCACAGGCGGATTCCAATCCCAATAGACCACTAATCTTGACCAATCGATGGTCACCGCCCACCAGCGCTGTTCATGCATGGCATCGATGTCAACCCAGACCTCCAGGGTGCCATCTTCCAGCAGTGCGGGATCAAGGTCAAAAGTGGTGGTGCTCCACTCATCATCCTGCCCCTCGAGGTCGCCTAAGCATACGCCATCCGCATATACTTTATCGACCTCGCCTCCTGCCATGTCAACATCCCAGGCCCGAATTCGCAATGAAGCACGCTTGATGGTTTTGCAGCAAGCATCAAATGTATGGGTCCAGCCAAAGTCCTGGTCGAACCAGCGATATTCGTCCATACCAGGTGCATTGCCGATGGTTTGAGTGGTTCGATAAGAATTGGCGGGTTCAGTTTCGGAATAGCTGTTATCATCTTCGCCAGCAGGGGGAGCAACGCTGACATCATCCTGGGCAAAAATGAGTGGTGAAAGTGCAAGAAGAAAAACTATGGTGAAAAGGGCAAGAAGAATCGATTTCAGTTTCATGTTACACCTCCGTTTTAAGATTGAACTGCAATTGCATGAATTGACAATAAGTTTTCAGCTTGGGGATTCTTGAGATTTAATCATAAGCACCTCCTCTATTTTATTCAAGGCCAACCGTGGATTAGTGAAAAAATAATTTTCATCAAAGCAGCAATAGAGCTAAAACGCTTTCAGAAAATTGTAGACGGGTTATGCCCAGCGATATATTGTCGCATCGATGCAAACAGGTGCAATTGCGGTAATCAGATACAGGATGGTAAATGATAAACTGACGGAAAATCGCGATCAGAATTAAATATCAGCGTAAGCAGCTATTACCAGAATCAGTACAGAATGAACATTCAATAGGAGGAGAAGGCACAGAACAATTTTGCGCGATAACCCTAAAGAACCGATCGAATCATCATCATGCCGTGAACTTCTGAAATTTTCATACAAAATATAATCAAAATAAATTAAATTGTCAAGCAAAATTTTTATGAAATTAATTTATTTTTGTTTTATATATATCTAATAAATAAATGAGAATAATTTCCTGTTCGGATTTTTGGGTTGTTTATCTGTTTTCTTGATCAATTAATTTTTAAATCATGGAAACTATATATTTGATGGATCGCAGTTTGATTTGAGAGCGGCACACTGCCAAAATGGTCCAATGAATATTTGTAATTAGGATATTGTTTTCGAACTAAATTTTCCCTTGACAAGGATCAGAAATTTTATAAATTATTTCCTGTCACCAAAGGCGATATTGTTAGCCCCTTGCCTGTGGTCTTTTCAAAAAATATAATTTAGGGCATTTGAAGGGTCGCGAGTTTCGGTTGGGGGGGCAGTTCATCATACTCTGTTTCGCGGCTGCAGCATTGTCCCGGTTGATCTTAACTTAATTTGAGGTAGCTGCGATGAAAAAATTCCATGGTCATTTTGGGTTGATTTTGATTTTCTTAGTCTTGATAATTCAAGGGATATCTGGCCAGCCACTCCTGACTCGCGCTGAAGCGAGTAATTACACAGAAACCTCCCGTTCCGGTGATGTCATCGATTTTTTAAACTCTTTGCAAATGCTGAGTCATAAGCTAAAGATTACGTCAATAGGGCATTCCACCGAGGGTCGCGACATCTGGCTGGTCATTCTGGGAGATCCAGTGCCATCGACACCGACCCAAATGATCCTCAGCAAAAAGGCAGCGGTTTATATTCAGGCCAATATTCACGCTGGTGAGGTTGAGGGCAAAGAGGCGATGCTAATGTTGATGCGCGATATTCTTCTTGGCCAGTATCGTCACCTGCTTGATCATCTGGTGTTGTTGATCGTGCCCAATTTAAATCCCGACGGCAATGAGCGTATCAATCCGCAAAATCGGCGCAACCAATTGGGCCCTGAAGGAGGTGTCGGCGTTCGTCATAATGGGCAGCTTTTGGATTTGAATCGCGATTATGTGAAATTAGAAACCCCGGAAAATCTCTCAGCGGTGCAGCAAATACTAAATCGTTGGGATCCGCTGCTTTTGCTCGATTTACATACGACCAATGGCTCCTATCACCAGGAGCCATTGACTTATGACACCGCACACAATCCCAATGGGAATCCCATGCCTGTCAATTATTTGCGCCAGCAGCTATTTCCCTGGGTAGCGCAGCAATTGAAATCGCGTTATCGCATCCTAAGTGTACCGTATGGTGATTTTGTCGATAATTCCGATCCTAATAAGGGCTGGGAGACCTTCGATCACCTTCCCTATTACAGCACCAATTATTGGGGCCTGCGGCACCGTTTTGCCATCCTGAATGAAAACTATGCCTATGCGGATTATCGGACAAGAATTCACGCCTGCTATCATTTTGTTGAACTGGTGTTGGAATATGCCAACAACCATCTCCCTGAAATGCAAGAGTTGATTCGCCAGGTCGATGCCAATACCATTGCCTATGGTACCTCTGAGGATTCCGCCCGAATTTTTGGCACGAAGATCCAGCCGTTCGCCATGCCTCAGCCGATTTTGGTTCAGAGTTATGAATTTGAGAATTTCCGTGATGACCAGGGACGGTTGCGCGTTCAGAAGACCGATCGCCTGAAAAATTATGAAGTGCCATACCTGGCCGATTTTCGGATTATGGAATCTGTTCGATTTCCCAAAGCCTATATTTTCCCTGGCAACCTGAAAGAAATAGCTGCGAAATTGCAGCAGCATGGTATTTTGGTGGAGCAGTTCAGCGCTCCTGAAACGCTGCTGGTTCAGGCGTTTAAGGTTGAAGAGGTCCGTGCGGATGAACGAATCTTTCAGGGGCATCGGCTGACTCGAGTGAGAGGTCATTACTTGGTGACGCAAAAGGAATTTTCGGCAGGAACCTATTTTGTAGGCATGGATCAACCGCTGGCCAATCTGGCCGCTTATCTATTGGAGCCGGCCAGTGATTGTGGGCTGGTGGTATGGAATTTCCTGGACCGCTATCTGTATACCAGCCAATGGAGCCGCGAGCTGAACCAAATTCCGATTTTTAAGCTACTGCAGCCAATCCTATTGGCGCGCACCGCAGTAAATCCGGGCCTTAATTAAATCGACGTTTGTTGGGCACATCCGGCTGGAATTCTGTCTGGAAATTGAAATTGGCATGAATTGGGCCGCTGTCCGATATTCGGCCTCGAATACTTATTAGCAGAAATTATAATCGCCTGCAAACTTGTGAGGAGATCGACCAATAGCGATCTTGATAACATTCGATGCAGTAAAACTCAGTGACTGAACCCGAAAATGTATTCGAACCTACAAATCGATCGATTGGTTATCGACTCTTGAATCATAGCAAAAAATCTATAATCTCTGCTTGACTAACTGGGAAGAATTTCATATATTCAAGATTCAAGAGAAAAATGCGCTCCAAAAATCAGCAGTGATCCGTGATGGAAACGAACATTTACATAGGGCCAGCCGGCTGGATTTATAAGGATTGGGAGGGTCGTGTCTATCCCTCGCCCCAGGAAAAAGGATTCGATCCTTTGGCTTATATGGCGGATTATTTTAACGTAGTCGAAATAAACAGCTCGTTCTATCGCCCGCCGAGTGCAAATTCTGCTGCGAAATGGGTCGATAGAATTAGTGATCGTCCTGACTTTCTTTTTACTTATAAACTATGGCAGGGCTATACGCATAACCGGGACAATTTTCCCGATAGTCAGGCGGAACAAGCGGTCAAATCGAGCCTGGATGTTCTGCAGCAACGTGGACGCCTGGGCGCGCTGCTGATTCAGTTCCCCTGGTCATTTAAAAATACACCAGAAAATCTGGCCTGGTTGGAGCGGGTGATAGCAACTTTTCAAGAGTATCTCCCGGTGGTGGAGGTCCGCCATGGCTCCTGGAATACGCCGGCTTTTTTTGAATTTCTGCTTTCAAAAGGCGCAACCTTTGCCAATATCGATCAGCCAATTATTGGTCAATCCATCGGTTTAACGGCAATCGCTTCTCGCCAGATGGCGTATTTGCGATTGCATGGTCGCAATATAAAAAATTGGTTTGCTCCCAACCGCTATGACTATTATTATCAGGAAGAGGAATTGGCAAGCATCCGACAGGTTGTTGAACAGATGATCAGCGAGAGCCAACGATCATTCATCATTTTCAACAATCATTTTCGGGGGCAAGGCATCGCCAATGCATTACAGATGATGTATTTATTGAGCGATAGCAAGGTTAGGGTTCCGGCGCCGCTGCTGGATGTTTTTCCGCAGTTACGCACCATTGCACTTACTGATCTCAGATCTGTTCAGGAACAGGTGGAGCTTTTTGATGGATCCGCATCAAGCAAGACTTAGGTGCCAGATTTATAAGCTTTCATGGCGGAGGCAATCAATGGGTAGTAAAGATTTACCCATATAATGAGCACGTGAGGCTAAGCTAAATCAATAGAGGAGAATTGGAAGCAATGATTATGATAGGATATTTTCTGGTAGGAGTTGTAGCTGGAATTTTAGGGGGAGCATTTGGAATCGGCGGCGGGATCGTCATGGTGCCCGCGTTTATGCTGCTCTATAAGCTGCCGATTCATACGGCCATTGGAACATCCATGCTGGTGATTGTGCCGATTGCGATTGCCGGGGCCTGGCGGCATTGGACGCTGGATAATATTCTGGTTCAAATTGCATGGATCGCTGGTTTGGGTGGTATTGTCGGCGCCATTATTGGCGCTTCCATTGTCGAACATGTGCCCGCGCTATATGTGAAACGTATTTTTGCGCTGTTTCTGGTTTATTCGGCAGTCCGACTGTGGCTCTCTAAATAATTTAGCTAAATTTGTGATGTAGATTGGTTGAATATGAACAAGCTTCCTGTTTTGGTACAAAAACTTTTGCCCAACGAATTTCTATCTGCCGGATGGAAATTAATTCAAAATAACCAATTTGTCAATCCAGACTTTATTCGAAATAGTTATACTGCCCAATTCAAACAACACCGAGCATCCTATTGGCCGGTGGTTAGAAAAAAGGCTGAGAAATTAGGATTTCAGCTTGCATGTAACTGCTCCACCTTTATTCGTCAGATGAGCTGCCCACACGTGGCTGCGCTTTTTTTCCTGATTTACTCTCGTAGTCAGGACGCAGCGGATGTTGAAGCCACCTTGTCGAAATACTATGAACAAACCATCTGGAACCATCTCGCTAGGCTGGGCTTCGAATACTGGGGGGGCAGTAAGTTGAAAATTGAGGCCGAACTGCGGTCGGATGCTGGCACTCACGAGATCTGGTTGCGAGGGGTTGATCAAGATCAATCGGAGATTTTTTGCTTTTTGGTACCGAAATTGATTGCCGATCGTTTGATTCAAAAATATCGGAGGCAATTTTTTGCTAATCTGGAGGAGAAGGCTTTACTTGAATTCGCTACGGATTTGCCAATGGAACAACTTCCGGCCGAAAGTTCTGATCTGGAAATCCGCATGAACACCGCTGGTTATCAGTCATGGCAACAAAAATATGAACAAAGTTTCTGGTTCGATTTCGGCAAGGCCTGGTTTTGGGGTTTTGACGATATTGGCTATTCGGTCAACTATTCGGAACAGAGTCAAACTCTTAAAATATATGTTGGCAAAGGACAATTTGCATTTACCTTACCCCGTCCACAAATTGCGAACATTATTGCTAAATTGGCCCAAAATGAAGCTATCCGCGATACACTGAACATCTCCAGTCGAACGGCGATCTTGAACTACTCGCTTGAAGTGACCGATTCGCACGACCTTAAGATCACGCCCGTCCTGGAATTGCCAAATGCGAAACAACCGCTTTGGGTGACCGAAGAGGTCAAACCCGCACCCATTATTTTTGGTCGATACATCTATGTCCCTCACAAGGGCTTTTATCCCTTTGAGCGAAAAGTAAAATACTATGACAGTCGCCTGTTCGGCCTGGAAACGGTCACTGTGCCCAATGAGGACATCCCGCTGATCATTCGCGAGTATCGCCGCTTTATTGATACTGGCGATTTTTACTCTGCCAGTCCATCGTTGCGCAGTCGAGAATTTGTTAAAAAAGCCAAAGCAGTGGAGCTATTTGTTGAACAAATCGAAGATGATTGGCTGTACCTATCGGTAAAATATACCATAGGCAGCGACATTATCTCGTTGCACGAAATTTATCAGGCGCTACGGACTGGCAAGCGTTTCTTGATCGGCAAGAATTACTGGGTTGATTTATGTAGCAATGATTTTGCCTGGCTGCAAACACTAATCGAACAGCAGGCAGTTTCCTTCAGTCAATTGAATGACCAGAGCCTGCGGCTGAAGCTCGATAAAATGAATTTTATCAAAATTCATGCTCACCTGCCACGGAAAGGCATGATCTCAGCCCGACCTGAGTTCAACCAGGTGCTGGAACGACTGAAAAATTTTCAAGCCAGCAACGAGGTGCCATCATTGAACGGCCGCAATTATGAGTTACGGCCCTACCAGAGGATGGGGTACGAATGGCTCTGGTTCCTTTACGAAAATCATCTCTCCGGTCTATTGTGTGACGACATGGGGTTGGGCAAGACCTACCAGTCATTGGCGCTGCTGGATGCGATCATGATGAGCCATCCGGGGCCATTAAACTTTTTGGTGGTTTGCCCCACTTCGGTTCTACCGCATTGGCAGGAAAAATTATTGCAATTGAAAAGGAAAGTTCGTCTACACCTGTATTATGGCAGTGAGCGGCATATCAAAAATTTGAGCCGGCAGAAATATGCGGTGGTGCTTACTTCCTATGGCATTCTGAGGAATGATCTTGACAAGCTATCCGAAATCCCGTTCGAGGTGGCTATTTTTGATGAGATTCAAACTGCGAAAAACAAGGCCAGCTTGACCAATGCGGCGGTGAATCAGCTTAAAAGCAAAATGCGCATCGGCCTGACTGGTACGCCGATTGAGAATAATCTGAATGAATTAAAGGCGCTGTTCGATATTATTTTGCCGTCGTATTTAGGTAGCGACGCACAATTTAAGAAGCGCTATTTTACACCAATTGAGCGACGCAGCAATGAAACCCGCCTGGCGGAATTGCAGCAAATTATTCGACCTTTTATTTTGCGCCGTACCAAACACCAGGTGCTGCAAGAGCTGCCGCCCAAAATTGAAGAGATACGGCGTTGCGAATTAAGCGCAGATCAGGTTCGATTGTATCAAGATGTATTGAATACCCGTGCCAGTGCCCTGCTGTCGCAACTTTATCATCAATCTGAAAATGTACCCTACATCCACATTTTTGCTGTATT
>JAPDQM010000049.1:0-26506 GCA_034505795.1 Candidatus Zhuqueibacterota bacterium | reverse complement strand
CCGCGATGGTTGTGATGATTTTGTGGTTGGCGCTCCCTACACCAATCAAGGTGGCGATGATGCCGGGAAAGTTTATCTCATGCTGGGACGCCGCGATGGCTGGTCAACCGAAATGAATTTGGCGGATGCGGCGGCCAGCTTTGTGGATTATCGGGCTCATGCGTTAACCGGCTATTCGTTAGCTGGATTGGGCGATATTAATGGCGACGATGTCCCCGACTTCGCAATTGGCGCGTATGGCGCCAGCCGGGTATTTATTATTTATGGGCGCAGAAATGTAGGCTGGGGGGCAGATTTTGACCTGGATGATGCGGATGTGATGATCTATGGCGCCAGCAACGAAGGATTGGGCTGGAAGGTTGCCGGTCCGGGAGATTTGAATGGGGATGGTGCACCTGACCTCATCATGTCGGCCATTGAGAATAGCGAAGGGGGTGAGAGTGCTGGCAAGGTGTATGTACGATTAAGCTCCGGTGGCAAGCATACGCTCCAGAAAACGAGCGCTTTGAGTGGCGAAATTTCTTTCATTGGTGAGCGGCCGTATGATAATGCTGGCTGGGGCTTGTCAGGTGCCGGTGATGTGGATGGCGATGGCTTCAATGATTTTCTGATTGGCGCCTGGTACAATGATCAGAATGGTAATGATGCGGGCAAGGCATATCTTATCAAAGGCAAAGCCGATGGTTGGCAAAGTCGCGTGCCATTAGCCAGCGTGCCAGATTTTTTCGCTGGGGAGCGAGCGATCAACTATGCCGGTTATGCTGTCTGCTCAGCAGGCGATTTTGATCAAGATGGAATCAGCGATTATGTAATCTCGGCACCTTACAATAGCGAGAAAGATACCTGGAGTGGTGAAGTTTATCTTTTCGTCAGCCAGATGTTCCCCTGCAAGATCTCCGGGCGAGTCACATCATTCCGCACGGGATATGGCATTGCGGGAACAGTGCTTCGTGACTGTAATGATCCTGCCGCTATGGATAGCACCGATAGCCAGGGAAATTATCAATTGCAGGTGTTGAGCAAAAAAGACCATACCATCATTGTGGCGAAAGCAAAAGGCGAGCATATTGGTACCTGCGTTAGCGCGTACGATGCCGCGCTGATAGCGCAACTGGCATTGGGATTACCCCTCGTGGATTCCACCAATGTGCAGGCGGCTGATGTTAGTCGCAACGGTCGCATCACCATGTACGATGCGGCCATCGCCCTGCGTCAGGCCGTGCAATTGCCGCCATTGCCCAACTCCCATGCTGGCGAGTGGTATTTCATTCCCGATAGCATGCGCTACGATTCGATTGTTGCCGATCAAAGTGGGCAGGATTATTCTGGCTATGTGCTGGGCGACGTGGATATGAGCTGGCAGCCGCCAGGCGCTACTCTGATGAAGATGTTGATGAACGAAAATGTTGACACATGGCGAGCGGTCCGCGACGGAGATGACCTCAGGCTGCCAGTCGTTATACCAGGGGACGAGCCGATCGTCTCGTTTGACCTGGATTTGAAGTATCCTCACCGATTTCTGGAGTTCTGCCAAATAAAACCAGCTTGGATTGCAGAAACGTTCGAACTGGCAGCCAACTCTACACTGACAGATCGCTTGTTATTAGGGGCATTTGCGGCACGGCCAATTTCTGCAGACACATTGCTCTGGATTCATTTCAAAATAAAAGCTCCTTCACTTATGCCGGCTAACGAAATGTTGGTTCAGCGCTTTCAAGTGAATAGTCGCCAGTTCCATGGCACAAGGATCGCAATAGATTTCACTGATAGGGAAGCAGCTTGGGCGTCGGCTCAGTTTTGCCAGAATTATCCCAATCCATTCAATCGATCAACCACAATCAGTTTTTTTGTCCCGCAGCCGGAGCAGGTGAAGGTGATAATCTATAACGAGCGTGGCCAAGAGGTGAAGCGTCTGTTTGATGGCATTGCGGCTGCGGGAAAAACGCAATTGATCTGGGATGGTACGGATAACGATGGGAATGACATCGCCGCTGCCCTCTATTTCGCGCGCATGATAACGAGAGTGAGTACACAGCAGTTGAAACTGATTTATTTGAAATGAGGGATGATCGGATGCTGAAGGTTCGATGGATGGAAATGTTGGTGGTAAGCGCATGGTGGATGTTAATCGGATTGGTCATGGCTGTTTCAGCCGGAAGTCCAACGGGCATTCAGCTCCAGCCGGATGCCAGTTTCATCTGCAAAAATAAAGATGAGCGGCTTGGCTACTGCATTTCCGCCGCGGGTGATGTGAATAACGATGGCTATGCTGATTTTATGGTAGCAGCCTATCATAATTATGTCCATGGCTGGAACTCCGGTGGCGTCTATTTACTGCTCGGCAAGGCCAATCAAAGCTGGGGTTTTAATGTAAATATCGAACAGGCTGCCCATGCGATCTTTCGGGGCTCTGATCCCTATGACATGGTGGGGTACTGTGTCTCAGGTCGCGGTGATTTCAATGGCGATGGCTTGGACGATCTGCTCATTGGCGCGCCCGGGCATTGGGATCGCATCCCGACCAATCCTGGCTGGCTCTACATCGTCTTTGGGCGAAAAGACGCCGCCTGGGGCAAAGATCTGTTGCTGGCGTCGGCAGCAGATGTCAAAATTGTGGGCGAAAAGGATCTGGACCAGTTTGGCTATGCCGTGGATTTCGTGGGCGACATCAATCATGATGGTTTCGATGATGTGATCTGCAGCGCGCCCTATCGCAATGAATTTCGAAACTGGGACGGCAAAGTATATTTGATTTTGGGTGATTCTACAGGCTGGCATGAGACCGACAGAATTGCTCAAAAAGCGGTGGCGTCCTTTGTCGTTTATCCTTATGATGAGGCTGTGACAGGTTATTCAGTGGCTGGCGTTGGTGATGTCAATCAGGATGGGACGCCAGATTTCGTGATTGGCGTGCCAGGCATGAACATGGCCTGCTTGATCCTGGGCCGACCGCAAGTGGATTGGGGCAAAAATTTCAACCTGGAACATGCCGATTATATTTTTACAGGTGAATATAACGGTGATTATGCGGGTTCTTACATTAGTTATGCCAATGATGTCAATCGAGATGGCTACGCCGACTTTTTAATTTCAGCGATTAAATCGCATTCTGAAGGTGGGCGAGTGTATCTGATTAGTGGCCGGGAGGCCTGGCCGCAACGGGAAGTTTGGCTGGGATACGTACCGAGCTCATTCAATAGTGAGGATGTAGACACGCATACGGGTTTTTCAACCTCGGGGCTCGTTGATTATGATGGGGATGGCTACGATGATATTTTGATCGGTGCACGCTATTTAAACAGCCTGGAAATTCCTCACGCTGGCAAACTCTATCTCATCAAGGGCAAGGCGGATGGCTGGCAACATGATTTGAATTTAGAATTTGCTGATTACTATTTTTGGGGCGATACTGCAATCACCTGCGCTGGCTGGCAGGTGGAAGATGTTGGCGATGTGAATGGCGATTGTGCTCACGATTTCGTTACATCGGGACCTTTCAACAGCACCGGCAATCACTGGGGCGGGAAGATCTACTTTTTCTATGGTAAGAACAAGGCCTATCCTGTAAGCGGCCAGGTAACCTATTTCACACAATTGCGGCCGGTATCGGATGTCAAGTTGATGGTGACCGGATCTGAAACCAGGCAAATTGAAACTGACCGAGATGGGAAATACCGGGTACTACTGGCGCCACACCGTGATTATTGGATCACCCCAGTCAGACCGTTGCAGCCGGCGCAGGACCAATTGTTCATTTCGGCCTACGACGCGGCATTGGTGGCGCAGCATGCAGTGGAACTGCGCGAACTGTCGCCTATCGCCCGACTGGCTGCGGATGTGGATGAAGATCAGGCAGTCAACATGTACGATGCGGCCCAAATCGGTCGCTATGCAGTGGATTTGCCGCGGCTGCCGGGCTCACATGCTGGCGAATTTCGCTTTGAGCCGAAGCAACGAAGCTATCGCAACCTATCCCAGATATTCACCGATGAAAATTATACGGCACTGATATTGGGAGATGTGAATGGCGATTGGAATGGGGCTTCGCTATATCGAAATCGCGCCGTACAATCTACCAGCATCCTCCCGGAAAAACTGATCGGTTTTCTGGGAATGGAATTGTCCATTCCGTTGTCGGTCGAAAAAGAATCTGATGTGGTTGCGTTCGATATTCATGTCAAATATGACTCGGACCAATTGCAATTTAAGGATTTCAAATTGAATGAGCTGTTACAAGGATTCGAGGTGATTTCGAACACAACCAACGTCGGCGTCATCAAAATTGCGGGCTATAGCACCAAGGCAGTCGACCTCAGCGGAGAAGTGGTTCGAATGACATTTCAAGTGATGCGCGCAAAAAAACGGAATGTTTCCAATTTTGAAGTGACTGCGCTGCATTTTAATGAAGGTCCTGTCTGGTCGGATAGAACGCGAATAGCGATTGTGGATAAGAAGCATCCGCAGGAAGAAGCTGAGATGGTAATTCAGCCAAACCCATTCAATCCTCATACCCGCATTAATTTTGAGAGCTCGCAATCAGGCGCAGCCGAGCTGGCCATCTATGACATGCTGGGCCATGAGGTTCGGCGCTTTGCGTTGGGGAAAATCGCTGCTGGTCGACACGAGCAGTTCTGGGACGGCCGGGATAACCTGGGACAGGAAGTGGCCAGCGGCGTCTATGTGGTGAAATTCATCTGCGGTGAAAAGACTCAGATTACTAAACTCATCAAACTGAAATAGGAAAATCATGCAGCGATCAAACATTGGGCTGATCCTTGGGATCTCGCTCGTCATCATTGCATGGGGGAATAATATCGGTTATGGTCAGGTTACAGTCACGGTTCCGGAGATCACCACCACGCCAGATACAACGGTGTTGGTGCCAGTGCTGGTAAGCAATCTTGCCGGTTATGGTATTGTGTCCTATCAGTTTGTGGTATTATACGATTCGATGGTTGTTAAGGCAACGGGTATCACCACGGAAAACACGTTAACAGCCGGCTGGGGTAACGTAGCAGTAAATCTCCAACCAGCGGGGCAAATGGTCGTTGGCGCATTTGGATTTCATGAATTAACTGGAGGCGGCGATACATTGGTCAAATTGAATTTCGAGGTGGTCGCCAGGCCAGGTGATTCTTCGAAAATATCGCTCAGGGATTTTAGTTTCAACAACGACTATCCACAGGCGACTACCAAAGATGGAGTGATCAAAATCACGAATTTCGCTCGGATGCGTGATGGCGGTCCTGCTATTTTGCCCATGACGCAGCGGCTCATTCGTCACTATCCTGAACCGTTGGGTGATTATGCTTCTTTTTATGTGAACGCCGATTTTCAGAATCAGGTAACAGTCGAAATTCGGAATTTGCTGGGTCAGCGGATCAGAGAATTTGAAATTGTTGGTCAGGGCCAAAATGAGGCATTTTTTGCTTGGGATGTTCATGACGGACAGGGACAAATCGTGGCCCCGGGAATTTATTTTTGTCTGCTGAGGCAAGGCGGTCGCGTGGTAGGCGTGGAGAAGTTGACTGTGATCAGATAAGTGATGAATGCCGGATCGAGAGTGTTTTCCATGATCGAACATTTTGGGGACTGACATCTTTTGCAGTGATAAGATCATCGCTTGGCTCTCGCACTGCGACTACGGAACAGATGATGAGTCCAATCGATTTTGAATTAAGAATGGTAGAGGTTGTTGTGTATGCGAATATCTATAATTAGTTGGTGTTTGATTTTTGTTATAATTATCACTTCAGGTTGGGCGCAGGTCAAGGTCAGCCTGCCTGATACGACCGCGATGGTCAATACTCAGGTATCGATTCCGGTTAGCGTGGCCGATGTTGCCAGCTACCAAATTTATTCATATCAATTCACATTAAATTACAACAGCGCCTTGTTCACGCCCATTCGCGTAGAGAGCGAGAAAACTATCTCTGCCAGTTGGCCGACGCCGGTGATGAATAATAGCACCGCTGGATCGTTGATTGTCGGTGGTTATGGTGCGAATAAGCTGACCGGTAGCGGTCGCCTGGTGAACATCGTGTTCGAGGTGATCGGACAGGTGGATCAGGTTTCAAATTTAACCTTCGCGTCGTTTATATTTAATACGGGATCGCCCCAGGCCAACACGGGTAGTGGGCGCATCAAGATTATCAATAATCTGGTGCCGGTGACGATTACGACCAATGTGCTAAATGGCACGCAGGTGGTGGTCGATGGCGTGGCACATACGGCGCCATATACCACAAGCTGGGAAAAAGGCGCCAGCCATCAAATTTCAGTTGCCTCGCCGCAGGTGATCAATAATAATCAGCGATATTCGTTCCAATCCTGGAGCGATCAGGGTAGCCAAACCCATACCGTGTCGGTGACCGCAGCAGTGACCCTGACGGCCAACTTTAATGCGGAATATTATCTCACGGTGCAATCGCCCCATGGTAATCCCCAGGGCAATGGCTGGTACAAGGCAGGCCAAACGGCGCGCTTTTCAGTGGATGCCACAGCACTTGAAGATAGTACCACGAAGCGCATATTTACCTCGTGGACGGGGGCTGGCGCTGGTAGCTACTCGGGAACGGCGCGGGAGGCCAGTGTGGTTATGAATGGACCAATTACGGAAACTGCCAACTGGACCACGCAATACTATGTCGACATTGTTTCGGCGCAGGGTCATCCGTTTGGCAATGGCTGGTACAATGCTGGGGCAGTAGCCAATTTTGGGGTCGATTCTACCATTATTGTGCAACCCAAAGCTCATTATCAATTTCGTTCCTGGACAGGCACCGGCAGTGGCAGTTACACAGGCACAAGCCCAAAAGCCAGCATTACGGTAAATGGTCCAATTCTCGAACGCGCCAATTGGGATGCCGAATACCTGGTGGAAACAGGCAGTTCACCAGAGGGAGTATTATCGGTCCCGGGGGCTGGCTGGTATAAGCAAGGGCAGCAATTTACTTCGATCAAAGCGCCGACCTCTGTCTCGTTAAACCAGACCGTGTACTCGTTTAAAGGTTGGAAAGTGAACGATCAACTGGCTACGGGCAATCCTGTGATCGTGACGATCGATGAACCCAAGCGGATCGTCGCCGACTACAATTCTGAGGTTACGGTTGTAGTGACGACAACAGTCGGCCCGGGCACCAAAGTGATTGTGGATGGAGAGGAGAAACCGGCGCCATTTACAACAAGCTGGATATTGAACTCCAAACATAGCATTGGCGTGGTGAATGTGCAGTTGGGCGAACCTGGCACGCGTTATGTATATCAGCGTTGGAGCCATGGCGGTAACCAAACGCAGGAAGTAGTAGCGACCAGCAATGTGACCTATTCGGCAGAACTGGTAACACAATATTACCTGGAGGTGAAGGACGAGCCAAAAGGGATTGTCAATCCCCATGGCAGTGGCTGGTATCCCGCACAGCAAGTGGTGCGCCTGGACAGCCTTCCCCAGGTGAAACTCCTGGGGAATAATAGTAGCATCCGCTTGAAAAAGTGGATCGTCGATGGTGCCGATAGCCTGAAATCCGCCATTGCAATCGCAATGGATAAACCGCGCACCGCTATTGCGGTTTATCAAACCGGATGGTTTATTGCCGGTAGCATTACATTTATTGGCGGCAGTACGGTTCCGATAATATTTCAGGTGACTGGTACCGAAAATTTTGAAGTGACCGGCAATTCGGATGGCACCTATGCGATCGGTGGTCTGGTAGCGGGTGACTATACGGTCACGCCAATTCATCGAGATTATCGCTTCGAGCCTGCCAGCCGTTCGTACAGCATTTCGGCCAATGAAGAATATCAATATTATGTGGCGTTTTACAATCCATCGGCAGTGGAAAATGATGACCAGTCGCCTGGCATCAGCAATGGCTATCGACTTTATCAAAATCATCCGAACCCATTTTCCGACGCGACGGCCATTGAGTTTTACGTGCCGCAGGCAATGAAGGTGACGGTGACCATTTATAACGTGCTGGGTCAAGTGGTGCAGCAGTTGGTGAACTGGCAATTGCCAGCCGGGCGGCATCGCGTACAATGGTTGCGAACGGATGCGCAGGGGCGGTCGGTACCCCAGGGCGTTTATTTCTATCGGTTGGAGGCTGGAAGCGTGATCCAGATGCGAAAAATGATTGTCATATAATGTGTATAGGGTATGGCCGAACATGCAACCTTCCAGCGTAACGCAGGAGCACCAAAGGGGGGCAAAAATGAAACCACAGCGGCTTTATTTCATGACAATGGCAGCCGTGCTAATTGGATTGAATTGGGCAATTCTCGCACGGTCGGAAGAGCCTTTCGCCCTCCATCAGCGCCAGACAACTCAGGCACTGGGCAATTGGGTACCATCGGCTTCGTTTCTGGGCATGATGGATTGGGAGCGCGTGGGTTATTACATGAATAATGCCGGTGATGTCAACGGCGATGGTTGTGAAGATTTTTTGATTGGAACGTTTCATAATCGTGAGAACGGCTATGATGCCGGAGCAGCCTATCTCATCTTGGGTCATTTTTCCAATATCTGGGGCTATAAAAGGCGCCTGGAATATGCCGATGCCCGATTCCTGGGCAAAGATAGCTACGATGCTTTTGGCTATTACGTGGCAGGCAATGGCGATGTGAATGGCGATGGCTACGATGATTTTCTGATTGGTGCTCCTGCCGGAAATGAAGCTGGAGGACCCAAGCCCGGCCATGCCTTCCTATTCCTGGGAAGGCCAAACGCAACTTGGGGCTACGACTGCGTAGCCCAGGATCAAGCCGACGCCTCGTTCGTTGGCCGGCACAGCTACGATCATCTGGGAGAGTCAGTGGCGATGATCGGCGACCTCAATGGTGATGGGCTGGATGATTTCATCATCGGTGCACCGTTCAATGATGATGGAACGTCCGATGGCGGTAAAATATATCTTTTTTTGGGAAAGCGATCTGGCTGGAAACGAAACATTGATGTCGAAACCGCGGCGGCCAGTTTTCTCGGCAATCGCTATAACGGCTGGGCTGGATACATTGTATCAGCAGCAGGTGATGCGAATGGCGACGGCGTGCCCGATTTCTTGATCAGCTCGTTTCATCAAGATGATGTCGGGGGCAGGGTTTATTTGATTTTTGGGCGACGACAGGTCAATTGGGGTGCCAATTTTTCGCTGAATAATGCCGATGTGATTTTTGAAGGGGAGAAATCATATGATCGTGCGGGCTGGAGCCTGGCGCCGGCTGGTGATGTGAATCATGATGGCCTGGCGGATTTTCTGATTGGGGCCATCGATAATAAGGACCAGGCCGGCAAGGTGTATCTCATCCTGGGCAAAGCCACAGCCTGGCCGACCCGAATAAATCTGGCTGCTGCCGATGCCTCCTGGCAGGGCGAGCGCTATGAAGATCAAGCCGGCTGGAGCGTTTCCGGTCTGCCCGATGTGAATTATGATCATTGTGATGAAATTTTGATCGGGGCCTGGCATAACGACCATAGTGGCGCCAATGCTGGCAAGGCATATCTCATCTACGGCCGCAAAAGCGGCTGGCAGCAGAATGTCCCCCTCCAGAATGTGCCAGATTATTTTTTAGGAGAATATAATGGCGATTATGCTGGCTATTGTGTGGCGGGTAACGATGCTAACGGCGATGGACTGGGTGACCTCTGGGTATCGGCCTCTTATAACAGTGATTATCGCTATCGTTCAGGAAAAATCTATGCGTTTCTCAGTGAACGAACCCATGCTGCAATTGCTGGACAGATAAGGTACGCTGGTCGGACCTTTCCAGTACCCCAGGTCAGGATCGCGTATGGATCGGACGGTGAAGATTCCCTGGTTACCGATAGCAGCGGAAATTTTCAGGCGGTCGTGCCCGGTCACCAAAATCTCTGGCTAATTCCATCAAAGCTCCGGGGAGAGGATTTCGATCCCAATATCATTATTGCCTATGATGCGGCTCTGGCGTTACAGGCTGCGGTGGGATTGATTCAATTGGACAGCTTGCAATATCAAGCCGCCGATGTCGATCAGGATGGCCATGTACATGCTTATGATGCCGCGCTTATTGCCCGGTATGTGGTCGGCTACCAGGATGATGGCGTTGGCATCGGGGAGTGGCGGTTTAATCCACCGGTTCGATTCTATTCGGAAATTCATCGCAATGTTGAACACCAGGATTTTCAGGCGTTCGTCATTGGCGATGTGCATCGAGGCTGGCAGCCGCCGGATTCTATCGCACCCCCTGGTCCATTGGGTAAATTCGAATCTCCTATCGTCGAAAGGATCGGAACACAACTTCGACTGCCCATTGTAGTCCCCGCCGGCGTCCCCGTCTTGTCGCTGGAACTGCAACTTCACTATCCACAGGAGCAGCTCTCGTTAATCGATATTGAGAAGATGGCAATAGCGTCCTATTTTCAACTGGCAAGTAACTCTCAGCCGGGGCAAGTTCGGATGGTGCTTATTGGAGTTCCGCCGCTTTCGATGGGGGGGACGCTATGTCAGTTGCTGTTTCAGTTGCATGATTCGCTGTCAACAGCCACGGCTATCGAGATTGAGCGACTGCAATTCAATGATTTTCCACCAATGACGGCGACCATTATGTTGCATCCAGCAAATGTGCCGGATAGGCGACCGGAATTTGCAAGATCTCAAAACCATCCCAATCCCTTCAATTCTCAGACAAGCATTCGCTTTTGGGTGGAATGTCCAGGCCGGGTCAATTGTTCGATTTATAACCTCAGCGGTCAGAAGGTAAGGACACTGATTGATGAGATTTTGGCGCCAAGCGAATATCGCTTGGTGTGGGATGGCACGGATGATCAACACCAGCCGGCCAGCACCGGCGTCTATCTCTGTCAGATTGTGTCTCAGGGCGAAACGCAATCGTTCAAAATTTTATTTATTAAATGAGGTAAGCATCATGCGCACGACAGCTATTTTATCCGTTATGCTGCTAAGCATTATGACCGTAGGATTAGCTATAGCCGATGTCAAGGTTACGTTGCCAGATACATCGGCATTTTGTGGTGATACCATTCGCGTACCCATTCGAGTGTCAGATGTTACGGGACTGGAAATTTATTCCTACCAATGCAAGATTCGTTTCGATTCTACGGTAATTCGGGCGTTAGGCACGGATTCGGCAGGGACGCTGACGCAGAGCTGGGGCAAGACATGGGTCAATTTGAATTTCGCCAATGAGGTAATGCTGGGCAATTACGGCATCAATGCGCTTGAGAAAGCCGGGGTATTGGTGTATCTTCATTTGCGCATTGTAGGCCGGGTGGATAAAATGACCGCATTACAGTTTGTGGAATTCGAGTTCAATTCGGGCAATCCCATCGCGGCAACCAAAAATGGCTCCATCAAAGTTATCCACCCACCAGTGGCTGTTCAGTTCAAATCCAATGTCGAAATGGCCATGCAGATTACTATTGATGGCCGGACCAAAAAAACTCCCTTCGATACCAGTTGGAGCTATGGTTCTTCCCATACTATCGGTACGATATCCCCGCAGAATAAAACGCCACAAAATCGTTTTGCTTTCAAAAGCTGGAGCGATGGCGGCGCTATGACGCATTCAGTTCTCGTCAAATCGGATACTACTTTTGTCCTGAATATGACTGAGGAATTTCTGCTTACGATTCAGTCCCCCCACGGCGCAGCGAAAGGCGGCGGCTGGTATGGAAAAGGTGCCGTGGCTACCTTTTCGGTGGATTCGTTGGTGCAACAGGGGGATAGCATTCGCTTCGTGTTCAAACGCTGGCAGGGCATGGGCGCCAGCAGCTATACCGGTCCGCAGTGCCAAAAGACGATTATCATGAATAGCCCGGTGACAGAGACGGCAGAGTGGGGGCAGCAATACTTTTTGAAGCTAAAATCGCTTTATGGCAAGCCGCAGGGGCAGGGCTGGTATGATCAGGGCACTACGGTGACTTTTGAAATTGACTCGGTGGTCACTCCGGTCGAGGGCACACGCCGGGTATTTGATTCCTGGAGTGGCTCGGGCCAAGGCAGCTATTCTGGCTCCATGCGAAAGGTCGCGGTGACCATGCTGGCGCCAATTCAAGAACAAGCGATCTGGCGCACGGAGCATTATCTATGGCTGAAAACGGTGCCGGCAGGAATTGCCGACTTCAAAAAAGCAGGCTGGTATGCCCAAGGTGACACCGCCATCACCGATACGGCCCGGAATCTCATTGCTACAGAAGATTACATCTACAAATTTAAAAGCTGGTCCCTGGGCGGCGTCGCCATATCAAACAATCCGCTTCGTGTGGTAATGGATACTTCGCACGTTGCCAAGGCTGTTTATAAAATCGATAGTGTGGCGGTTACCATCAACAGCAATATAACGGATGCCTTATCTGTTTATGTGGACGGCGCACGACATCTCACACCATACACCCGGTTCTGGCTCTACCACTCCGAGCATACAATTGGTATCGACTCACTTCAGTTTTCTGCTGACTCCACCATCCGCTTGCTCTTCCAATCCTGGAGTGATTTGGGCCCACGAATTCACAAGGTGAAAGCAGATAGCAGCCTATCCATCACCGCCAAACTGGCCAGCCAATTTCGGTTGTCAATGAAAACCTATCCAGTCGGGCTGTTGGACAATTTGGTATCGGCCTATTATGATCCAGGTGATACCGTACGTCTGCCTCAGGTGCCGGAACGAATCATTGTCGCAGCGGATACGCTGCAGTTCAAAGGTTGGCTGGTGGATCGGCGTTACCGTGCAGATAGAGGGATTTTGTTGCTGATGAATCAAGCCCATGAGGCAATTGCGTTATATCGAGAAGCGCTTTCCATCAGCGGCCAGGTGGCCGACCGCCAGGGGCATACCATTCCGCAATGCCAATTACTGCTTTCGGGCGATTTTCAGGATACTTTGCGGCTGGCAACCGGATCGGACTTTGTCTTTCGTCACCTGTTGCCTGGCAATTATCGCATTACCCCAGTGAAGGATGGCTGTCAGTTCATTCCAGTTTTTCGGCAATTTCCCTCGCTGCAGCAAAGCAAGAGCGGCCAGAACTTTACGGCCATTGATCGGGTGAAACCAGAGATCACCCTCATTCATCCCAATGGCAACGAGAAATTGCAGGCCGGCCAGCTCGATTCCGTTGTGTGGAAAGCCAGCGATAACATTGGAATTGATTCAATCCTGGTCGAGCTCTCTGCCGACAATGGTGCTACCTGGCAATTGCTGCTGAAATTGCAGCCGCAAAATTCTCCCCGCATCATGTGGACGGTGCCCCAGGTTGCAAGCGATCAGTGCCAGGTGCGAGTGCTGGCCATGGATTATGACGGCAATCAGGCCGAAGATGTGAGCGATGGTGTGTTTTCAATTGTGGCTGCCACCAGAGTCGCCGAAGAAACAGCGATTCGCATGCCCGATAAATTTGAAGTGTTTCCAAATTATCCCAATCCATTCAATGGTGTGACTGCGATCCGCTTCCAAATTCCTTCTGCGTCGGTGGTCACTGTTAAAATTTTAAATGCGAAGGGGCAAGAAGTGACAACGGTGTTCAATCAGTCGCTTGAGGCTGGCGAACATCAGATCTATTGGGATGGCAGTGATCAGCAAGGGATTGCCGTGAGTTCTGGGGTCTATTTTTACCAGGTCGAGATGGATCAGGCGGTCATAACACGGAAGCTATTGTATATTCGATAGTCGTCATTCTCTAAATTTCCCTGACCGGTCACTTTTGGGTGACCGGTCAGTTTTTTTATTAAATCCATCCCATTGACCAGGCAATGACATCCTTGCCATTTTTTTTCTTGAATTTTTCTGAAAAAATGCTATCTTAGGCAACGACTGATCGCCAGGATTGATTGCCAGGCTGATGTCATGTGTTTTGAGCGTGGTTTCCGGTGGTTGAAAAACGTATTGGCCTTTTTAGCGGCGATGTGATAGCTGTTTTTTTGAAAGCGACGATTTGTAACCAATAATCAGCGTAATTATTCAGGAGAGGGAGAGAAGAGATGAAAATCTGTCGATGCGTGCTATGGGGTTTGTTCATAACACTATTGCTTTTTGGACGATCAAGGGCTGAGGTGAAGAGGATGGGTTTAGAGCTGATGCCATTTCCGGCAAAAGTAACCGTAACTGAGGGCAGGTTTCAACTGTCGGATTCTTTTCAGATTCGTCTGGAAGGAGCAGGGGGTGAACGGTTGGAGCGAGGGGCGAATCGTTGGTTGCTGCGGCTGACACAAGCGACCGGCTTATTCCTGGCGCCAGAGGTTTTTACGAATAACTTTAACCGTCCCGCTGCTCCCTGTGTGATTCAATGTCGTCGCACCGGGAAGTTGACGTTGGGCGAAGATGAATCGTATCAACTTTCGGTGTCAGCGGAGCGAATTCTGTTGACGGCTGAAACGGATTTGGGCGCATTGCACGGACTGGAAACGCTGCTGCAATTGTTGCATGCGGATAGTGAAGGTTATTTTTTCCCGGCCATTGTTATTGAAGATGCACCCCGTTTCGCCTGGCGTGGGCTGCTGATTGACGTCGGTCGGCATTTCATGTCAGTCGACGTGATCAAGCGCAATCTGGATGGCATGGCTGCGGTAAAGATGAATGTCCTGCATTGGCACCTAACAGAAGATCAAGGTTTTCGAGTGGAATGCAAGACGTTCCCTCGCTTGCATGAACTGGGCTCGGATGGGCAGTATTATACGCAGGAGCAGATTAGGGAGATCATTGATTATGCCGCAGACCGGGGCATTCGGGTAGTGCCGGAGTTCGATATGCCGGGACATGCCACGAGTTGGTTCGTGGGCTATCCGGAACTGGCCAGTGCCCCAGGACCTTACCAAATTCAGCGGGGTTGGGGCATTTTCGATCCGGCGATGAATCCGGCGCAAGAAAAAACCTATCGCTTTCTCGATCGCTTTTTCAAAGAAATGGCACGGCTATTTCCCGACGAGTATGTGCACATCGGTGGCGATGAGAACAACGGCCGACAATGGAGTGCTAATTCCGAAATTCAAGCGTTCATGAAAAAAAATCAGATTCCGAATAATCATGCACTGCAGGCCCATTTCAACCGGCGCATACATAAATTGCTGGCAAAGCATGGCAAAAGAATGATTGGCTGGGATGAAATTCTGGATTCGCATTTGCCAAAGGACATTGTCATCCATTCCTGGCGCGGAAGGCAATCGCTAGTTCAGGCAGCCCAAACCGGCTACCCGGTGATTCTATCGCATGGCTATTACATCGACCTGATTCAATCGACCGAATACCATTATCTGAATGATCCGCTGCCAGCCGATACGCCATTGAAAGAAAGTGAGGCACGGCTAGTACTTGGTGGTGAGGCGACGATGTGGTCGGAATTTGTATCTGGGGAGACCATCGATTCCCGCATCTGGCCGCGCACAGCCGCCATTGCGGAACGTTTGTGGTCGCCGGCTACGGTGCGGGATGTGGCGGATATGTATCGCCGGCTGGAACGGATCAGCTTCCATCTGGAAAAGCTGGGATTGCAGCATGAAAAGAATTATGAGATGATGTTGCGGCGACTGACGAACAACACCGACATTACTGCGCTGAAGACCTTAGTGGATGTGATTGAGCCGGTGAAAAATTACAATCGCCCGGCGCAGCGTAAGCACACGTCATTTTCGCCTCTCACGCGCGTGGTCGACGCTGCTCGGCCCGATGCCCCAATGGCGCGGGAATTTCGATGGCGCATAGAACGGCTGCTGAGCAGTGCCGAACATGCCGCTGGAGAACTGACGACCATCCGAGAGCAATTGTTGATCTGGAAAAATAATCATGCTGCGCTTTTGACCACCATTCGGATGTCGCCAATGCTAAAAGAGATTACCACGCTGTCCGAGGATCTATCCATTGTCGCTGGCATTGGCCTGGAAGCGTTGGGCTATCTGATGAATGGGACGCAGGCTGATCAAAATTGGATGCAAGGAAGTTTAGCTAAATTGCAGCAGGCAAAACAGCCTCGAGGACAGTCCGAATTGATGATCGTCGATGCCGTTGAAAAATTGGTGTGGAAAGCAGCCGGAGTTAAAGATCAGAAAGAGTAATTTATTGCTGCCATTGCCAGGAGCTTGCTGCCGTCGATCACTTCGATGGCAGCAAGCATTCGGCCATACCTATCCAGCGTCGTAGGATGGACGATGAATTCCCGCGGGGCAAAACCTCTACCTGTTAGCTCCCCCATTGTGGGTTCGCTTGGGCTAGGTAGGAAATGATTGCTCCTCTTTGGGCAATGAATAGTAACATACAACTTATATTCTTGTACAATGGCAAAGAATTTTTAACCTCAACTTCCGCTAATCTAACAGTTGGCGGATTGGCGAAATTGGTTTAATTCGCGTAATTTGCGGTCAAGCATCTTTTTGGTTCTGGCTGGTGCTATTTGGGTGAATAGCATTTTTGAGTACTTTTAATTTTGAGGGCAACTCCCTCATTCTCCCGTCAACGGATCTTTTAATTTGATCTCGGTGATCTTGCCAAATTGTTCCAATTTTACCGGATGTTTCTCATCACCCGCCTGGCAAGCTTTCATATCGCCCACGATGAACACGGCCATCTGATCGGGCTGAATGTATTTTTTAGCCACGCGCAGGACATCGGCTTTGGTAACGGCTTCGATCTTCTGGCGATAGGTCGCAAAATAATCGAATGGAAAACCGTCATATTCGAGATTGGCCAGGCTTCTCATGGAGTTAATGGCTGATGAAAACCGTTCCGGGAAACTATCCAGATAATAGTTTTTAGCTGTCTCCATTTCGGCATCGGTCACCAGTTCCGACCGAATCCGCTTGAATTCATTCATAATCAGCGAAATGGCGTAAGGAACCGTGGCCGATTTGGTCTGAACGTAACCAGCAAAGGTTCCCGGGAAAAGATGCTCGGTATTAAATCGCGAGCCCGTGTTATAAGCCAATCCCTCGTCCGAACGAACCTTCGAGGTGATGCGGCTGGTGAAACTGCCGCCACCAAGGATGAAATTCATGATATTGATGGCAAAGAAATCGGGATTCGTGTCCTTAATTCCAAAATGTCCAATATTGATGTAGCCCTGATTGATATCTTTCTGGACCATAAACACGCCGGGCTTATTTTTGACGACCACTTCTGGCACTTTGGGAAATTGAATCTTCTTTTGTGGCCAGCCGGCAAATGCCGCTTCGATCTTTTTGAGCAGCTCTTGTTTATTAAAGTCGCCAGCCACGGCCAGAATGATGTTGTTCGGCGCAAAATACTGGGCATGAAAATTGAGCAGATCTTGCTGCGTGATGCGCTCCAGCGAGGTTTTCGTTTCTTCTCGCACCAGCGGATGATTGCCATAAAGCAGCTTATTGAACTCACGCTCTAACAGCGGTCGCGGGCTATCGTTTTTATTTTTCAACGCATCGATGGCTCGATCGCGATACAGTTTCATTTTATCTTCGGCGAATATAGGATTCATAAGTACATCGGCAAACAGCTTTAATCCCTCATCAATGTCACGAGCGAGCACCGAGAGGCTGGCTCGGCCAGATACCGAGCCAATGGAAGTTTCAATTGAGCCGCCTAAAAATGCCAGCCTTTCATCCAGGCTATCGCCGCTGATGTTTTTCGTACCACCGGTTCGCAATACGGCTCCTGCCATTGCTGCCAGTCCGATTTTATCTTTGGGATCATAAATTGATCCAGTTCGAATCAGCGCCGTCACATCAAAGGTCGGCAGCGAGTGATCTTCCTGAATGTAGACGATCATCCCATTGGCTAATTCGACCCGATGATCCAGTGGTCTGGGCGGCGTGAACTTCAAGGCTGGGTAATTCAATTTGGCTGGGTGCTCAATGATTTGACCAAAGCCAATGATCGTTGACATCAAAAGAAAAAGTAACAGAAGCCACAGCGATTTCCACGTTCTATTGGACATGATATACTCCTCTCTCTGCAATATCTAAACTGCCAGTTTATTTTTTTTAAAAAAATATGAAATCAATCGTTTCCATGGGCACATTCATCCGACAGGCGCAGTGGGCTATTTTGCCTGATCGGCCATTGTCTAATAATCTCGATCTCAAATGACTACTGCCAATTGGAAGTTAAATTTTCGGTTGACGATCTTTCTGGGCGGCTTCCTTGCGCACCAGAATTCCCACTGTTCGATTGTCTTTGGTGAAATAGGTTTTGGCCACCCGCATGACATCGTCGGCCGTCACCGCTTTAAGTCGCTGGATGGACTGCTGCAAATCGCGCCAGCCCAAACCGAGTTCGGCCCGACCCAGTCGTGAAGCCAGTCCCATGGATGAGCGCAGCCCCATGATAAAGTTAGCCTCGGCCCGATTTTTAACCTTCTGAAGTTCATAATCGGATACCGGCTCGTTTTTCAATCGCTCGATCTCCTCATATAGCGCCTGCTCCAATTCCTCAGGCGTGTGCCCTTCTACCACTTTAGGACGGCCACCAAACGAAAATTGGCCAGCGTACATCATACCGCCACCGTAGCCATACGCATCGATAGCAATCCCCTTTTCGATGACCAGCTTTTTGTATAGCCTGCCGGTGCGTTCATTCATAATGCCGCTAATCACATCAAAAACCGCATCATCGGGATGACCGGCTGGCGGGACATGATACATAATGGTTACGGATGGAGGGGCGGCCGCTTCGCCATAGATGCGTTTTTCACAGTATTGCTTGGGTTCAGTGGTCCGTACCGGTTCTGGATCCTGGCCGCGGGGGATGCGACCAAAGTACTTTTTAGCCAGAGCAATGATTTCCTCGGGATTGATGTCGCCGACGTAAACAGCCACGGCGTTATTGGGAATGTAATAGCGTCGGTTGTAATCGATCATGTCCTGTTTGGTAACCTTCTGCAAATCCACATCCCAGCCAATGACGCCCCATTCATACGGTGATGCCGAATAAAAAGCAGCGTTGAGTTGCTCCCGGAAAAAATAGCCGGGACTATTCTCGCTCAATCGGCGTTCCTCTCGTACCACTTCTTTTTCTGAATAGAATTCTCGAAAGTAAGGGTTCGCCATGCGATCCGACTCCAGCCACATCTGCAATTCCACCTTGTTGGCGGGCAGCGTCACATAATAGCCGGTGATCTCTTGACCGGTGGAGGCATTCAGCCCGGTGCCTCCATTTTTCATGTAGAATTCCCATAGATCATCTTTGATGATATACTGCTTTTCATCCTTCATTAAACTGTCAGCTTGGGCCTGCCAGCGCCTTACTTGTTCCATGTCGCCATTCTTTTTCCAGTATTTTTCGCGATAAATTTTGGCCATGAGTTCGTCGATCTGCCGGTTGATGGCATCATCTTTCTCGAAATCGGTGACGCCCATGATGCGGGTGCCCTTGAACATCATGTGTTCATGAAAATGGGAAATTCCTGTGATCCCCGGGCGCTCATTCACGCTACCCACCCGATAATAAATGTGACAGACCACACGCGGGACCTCATGGCGCTCCACCATCAGCAGCTTCAGGCCATTATCCAGTGTGTACTCGATCACCTGGTCTTCCAGGTTGAGGGATTGAGAAAAAATAATGATTGGAGAATTAAAAACAAAAAAGAAAGCCATAACAAAAATTGTTACAGTTCTGGTTCGTTTCATCGCTCACCTCCGATAAAGTGAATAGGTTGAATTATATAACAAAAATATTATAAAGGTCACAACTGCATTTTCTGGAATGTTCTATGAAACAATTAATTCGTGCCTGAACGAAAATGCTAATTTTTCTATAACCATATCATTGCGAACGGAGCCAAGTCATAGATATTCTTTAGAGTGCAATCTCTTAATTGGCTTCGATTCAAGAAGATTGCTTCGGCAAAAAAGCCCCGCAATGACCTAGGAATATCCCCCCAACAGAAACCAGGGGATCGCCACAATTTTCTCATGCAATTGTTTAACTTCATTGCCGGTGTAAATAAGAACGCCAGCCGAAGTTTCAGGGTACTCTTCAAGAAACAATTTTAAGGATTGAATATCTGAAAATTTAGTATAGTTGGTCAATTTGACCTCTACGGCTAACAGTTTTCGTCCCCATTCCAGAACAAAATCAACCTTTTTGTCCGTTGTCGTTCGCCAATAGAACAGGCGAGGTTTTGGCACGAGAAGCTGCGCCAGGGAATTCAAGTGTAGATAAATTGTCGCTTCAAATATGCCACCCGCTTCCCGAGCTGCCTGGAGTGACGCGACGTCGTAGTGACCAGCAAGAAAAGACACCAGGCCGGGATCGCTCCATATTTGTTTGGGCGTTTTGATGAGCCGCTTGGTTCGATTAACCGTAAATGCCGGTAGACGTTCGGTCAAACAGGTGGTTTCTAACAGATTGAAATAGCGATGTACAGAAGGCTGGCTGATGCCAGTATCTCGTGCCACTTCAGTCTGGTTTAACATTTGACCGCATCGCAACGCCAGAGCGACCATCAGCCGGCGAAAATCGGGCAAGGAATCGATCTGAGAAAGCTGCCGTAGGTCTCGTTCTAAATATGTCGCTACATAGCCTTCCCACCATCTTAACACCGCCGCTGAAGATTCGAGCAACATCAGCGGAGGCAAAAAACCCTTCCACATAAAAGGAAATGGCGATTCAAAAGGCGATGCGATTTTTTTTTCGTTGGGAAATTCTCCATTAAAAAGTGATTGAAGCAAATTGGGTGGAGCAATGGCATTTATCTCCCCAATGGTCATTGGATTGAGTGTAAAGTATACCGCTCGTCCTGCCAGACTTTCACTGACTTTTTGCATCAGCAATAAATTGGCCGACCCGGAAAGAATAAATTGATAAGCGTGGGGTTTTGAATCAACGATCTGTTTAATTGCATTTAACAAATTCGGCGCTTTCTGAACTTCATCAAAAATAATCGTACTCGTTCCTGCCCAAAATGAGGCGGGATCAGATGCTGACTGGGCGACAGCATCAAAATCGTCAAAATTGATATATCGCCAGTTCGAAAAAGGGAGTTCCTGCCTCAGAAGGGTACTTTTGCCCACTTGCCGGGCACCGGTCAGGACGACAATCGACTGATCCTTGATCGCATCACGAAGCTGTGACGCCAGCCAGCGAGGCTTGTAAATCAATTCAGGATGTGAATGATTATCATTCATAATGTGAATAATATACAATTTTTTCGGTCAATGTCAAGCAATTTTTTGCCCAGTTACCATCGGTCAGCCACAAGTACAACCCAAAAAGGCTTCTTTGAACCCTGGAGGTTTAGGAAATCTTTACCACTATTCTAATAAATCAAGTATTTGGTTCTAACCCTTTTAAACTTTTCCAACTGCTCTTGCCACGAAGCAATGATCTTTTCTGCCGCATCGCCCCGAAGCACGGCTTTTCGAACTTCATCCGTCCCATAGGCTCTGTCGAAGCTCGAAATTCGTGGCGTATCAAAAATGTTTTTTTCGGGGAAAAGCTTTTTGATTGCTGTCAAAATATGCACCTGGACGGCTGCGGGTTCGAAGGCGGTTTTGTCCAGAATATGAATCTGAACGCCGCCGCATTGCTCTTTAATGAAGCGTAGATAAAACGGTCGAAAATAGGTGGGGCGGAAATAGACGCCGGGCAGCTTTCTGGCGTTCAATTCCTCGGCCAATTTATCGCCATCCATCCAGGGTGCGCCGATGAATTCAAATGGAGATGGCGTGCCCACGCCCTCGGAAATCGTGCCCAATTCGCCGATGCAACCGATCGCTGCCACCAGATAGGCCGTTTCCGGATGAGGCACATGTGGAGAAGTCGGCACCCACATCAGGCCCGTGTCCTCGTAAGTCATGTCTCTCGTCCAGCCCTCCAGCGGAACAACAGTCAAATTGCAATTGATACCGAACTCTTTGTTAAACAACTGCGCCAGTTCACCAACGGTCATGCCATAAATGTAGGGAATTGGATAGAGTCCGATAAAGGATTTGAATTTCGGATCGAGCACATTGCCTTCGACCCGATTGCCGCCGAGTGGATTGGGTCGATCCAAAACGACGAATGGAATTCTGGCGTCCCGGGCGGCTTCCATGGCATAAGCCATGGTATAAATGTAGGTGTAGGCGCGGGAGCCGATGTCCTGAATATCGTACAGCAACACATCAATGCCGTTCAGCATTTCAGGCGTCGGTTTGTAGGTCTCCCCATAAAGGCTATAAACGGTGATGCCTGTCTTTTTATCCTGATAGCTCGAAACCCGTTCGCCACCGGGAATATCGCCCCGCACGCCATGTTCAGGGCCGAACAGCGCCACCAATTTCACGCCTGGAATCTCATTCAAGGCATCAATGGTGGATTTGAACTGGCGCGTGATTCCGGTGGGATTGGTGATCAGCCCAAGCCGCTTTCCTTCAATCAGATGGCGCTGCTTCTCGATCAGCACGTCGATGCCGGGTTTGACCTGGGAAAGATTATTAAGCTTTGTGCCAGCCCGAAGCCCTTGTCCTTCCATATAAAGCAAACTAAGATTGAAAACCAGTGCGACGATCAATTGAAAAACAAATTCCTTTTTCATTCACAGCTCTCCGATTTTAATTTTTGGGATCCATTTTCCTTGAATTACTTATCCTGTGCTGATGTTTTCAAAACCAGCGAATGAGCACCCTGATCATGAATGTCACTTCTAAAATATCGATATCTCTGCGAATCGTTATGTCAGAGATGCCGCAATAAGGGAAAAATTTCTTGGGCTCGTTGAATTTCATCGATGATGATCAGACCAGTGAGATTTTCGAGCATCAATTGTGGCTGGTCAAATCTAGCCAGATTGCGGGGATTTTCTAAATCGAGATAGAAATCGTGGGGAATTTGCCGGTCAAGCGTTGTTTTGCCACATTGTCGAACGCCGAGGATTGCCACGACGGGAAAAATCTTTAGCAGGCGCTGAATTTCGGCAATATAATTTTTTCTTGGAATAAGCATGTTTATCATTGAAATCTCAAATATATCATTTGAATTTTCAAGGAAAATAATACAATTTCAAAATAGATACAAGGAAAAAATATTCGATCATTCTCTCACTACGCCGGGCTAGCGAAGTTATCATTTTTAGGTTACAAAATCCAAAAAATTGCTGCGATTGATGGTTTCAAAATGAGCGCTGACGTACGTCTCAATCCAATCTTTGGGAGCAGTGGATGATTTCTCGCCCCACTTGAACTCGTATCCCCACAATTCGCCGCCATACTCTTCAACAAAATCGATTTCTTTGCGATCGTACGTACGCCAGAAATAGTAATTGGCGTAATGACGTTGATATGTATTGCGCTTCAGTCGTTCATTCAATATAAAATTTTCCCAGAGCATGCCAACGTCATCTCTGCTATCCAAATAATTAAAGTTGTTGATCAGTGCATTTCGAATCCCATTGTCACAGAAATAATATCGGTTTGTTTTGATGACCTCTTTTCTCAAATTTCTGTAAAAGCCGCCGACCTTTTTGATAATGAATACTTTTTCAAATAGATCGAGGTATCTTTCAACAGTGCTTTTGGCAACATCAAGGGAGTTGCTCAACTCGTTCAAAGATACCTCCCGCCCAATTTGAAAGGCTAACAGCTTTAAGAGCGCATTCAGCTTGGATGAATTACGAATATTCTCTAACATGAGCAAATCCTTCAACAGGTAGGAATCGCGCAACGAAAGGAGATGCTCGATTTTTTCGGTCTTACCTTTCAAATTTAACACCTCTGGAAAAGTGCCAAAGATCATAAATTCTTCCAGGCGTTGCGCGATCTCCATCGGACCAAACTGATCTTTGATTTCCAGCATGGAAAGCGGATACAGGGTGCCAATGCGCTGCCGTCCGGTCAAAGGCTCGCCCAATTTATTTGACAGATCGAAAGAAGATGACCCACTGGCAATCACCTTTATTTCCGGCAAGTGATCCACCAAAATTTTCAATCCTCGTCCGACTTCTGGAATATGTTGGGCTTCATCGATCACCACGAGATCATACGATTCAAATGAGCTTCGCATTCGCTGGATGCTTTGGGAGTGAAAAATTTCAGCCAGCGTCATATCTTCTCCGCTTCCCAAAAAGTATTTGCCAGAATAGCTTGATAAAAATTTTTGAATTAAAGATGTTTTCCCGGTGCGTCGCAATCCGTATAGAACGAACACTTTGCCAGGCTTTAAATAGTCCTCGATTTTTTGCTCATAGTATCTTTGATACCACATAGGCTACCTGCTTTCATAAATTTGGCAACTAAACTATCCAAATTTTATTTAATTTGGCAGATTAACTATCCAAATTTACATTAATGCTTATTTAAATGCAAGCAATTTTTAAAAAGAATTGCAGCAACTCACCATAACTCACAAATCTTCGGTATGTTTTTCCAGCTATAAACCAGTCCTTTTGACCATCGTTGCGTTTCGTTCCCGCCATAAACCAGCCCAGAATTGCTTGGTGAATCGCCAGTCAATTCTTGCCAGAATTGCAAACCTTTAAAGAGATCAGCATTAAGCGTGGTGGTGGATTTAATTTCCACGGCGGTTATCTTTGAACCATCATCAATTAGACAATCAATTTCATGACCAGTATTATCGCGCCAAAAGAAAAGGCCAGCGTGACAATTGGTCTTGACGAGATGATTTTTTTCCGAGATCACTAGCGATTCAAAAATTTCTCCTCGACTTTTTTGTAGATTAGGAATGCTATTCCTAATTTGCAAGTTTGAAATGAGAAGCTTGTCAATGATAACAACTGCACAAATCGCTGATTTCTCTAATTTCAAATTGGCTCACGGCTGGATGCTTCGAATCCTGTATAGGATGGCGCGTTAACTGATGATTTTTTCATACCGCCAAAACACCCTCGTTAATCTGGCATTGGCGTAATGCAAATAAAATGGGATTGGGCCCACCCAGGGAATGATCGAAACTTTGTGCCCTTGTTTTTTCATATCATTGAGGCAGCGCTTTAATAAGATGCCCCCAATTCCTTTTCCTCGCAAAATAGGATTGGTGCCCATGGGTCCGAACCAGCCGGTATTCAGATTGTTAGCATCGTAGGCGGAAAATGCCTCAATTTTTCCATGGTACTCGGCAATATGTAGGCTAATGGGATTGTTCTGGTAGGTGGTCCGAATTTCTGGCAACCAGGCTTTGAAGTGATTTACGATGAGCTCTTCCACCAATGGCCAATCGTCCTGGGTGGCACGGCGAATGAAAATATGTTCCCGGGCAAGCTGTTGTTCCTCGCTGCTGGTGTCAAAATCCTGGTTTGGCAAATCAACTTCCAGGTTGGAGGTGTCCGCAAATCGTTTGAATCCGTTCCGTTCGGCAAAGGCAATGGCTTCGGTGTAACGGGGATCAATGCCCGGCTGCAAATAATTGGGATTACAGTCCAGCAGCCGGAGGGTTTTTACGCTACGTAATTTCATCTCTGCCTCAATTTTTTTCAAGAGCATCGTCGCCAATCCCTGCCGGCGCCGACTGATGTCGGTGGCAAATAATTTGACGTAACCTCGCTTGAATTCCGGATCCACCAGTCGGATCAATCCCTGCATAAAGCTGACGATGCTTCCTTTTTCTATCGCCAGCAAGGTCATTTCCGGATCAAAATTGGGATCGCCAAAGGTCTTCTCGTGCAACAGATTGATGGTAATTGGATCGTAAATCACATTCCGGTTCCAGAATTCGACCAAACTTGGCAATTGATCCACCTGGCTCAAAGGGAGAATTTCCAGCATATCGTGTCCTTTCGAGAGGTAAGTAGGTAATTGGGTTATTAGGTAATTAGGCAAACGGAGAATTTCCGGAATATCGCGTCCTTTCGAATGAATAAATAGTCATTATTAATCTAAAAAATTAATTGTAATAAGCAAGGGGTTTGTGAAGAATTGTGGATCAAATTGGCAATTTGATTTACAAGGTGGGTTGATTTTCTAAGGATATCATTCCGTGAAGATAGAGAGAGCCAATAAAATCCAGCGCATCTTGTCCCAATTCATGCTGTATTTGCCGCAACGTCTTTTGCCCATTCAAATTATCGAGCACGACTTTAGCCTGCAGTGTAACCGGCACGATTGAATGCCCCTGGAGCAGCACATAACCAAAGCGTTCGGGTCTGATTTGACACTGCAATAACGGATAGCTGGCTTCGTACAAATCTAACTCGAGAGGAGATTGTAACCGATCCGTCAGAATAGGCTCACGAATCAATGGATCCTGTTTGATATTCAATAACTCAGCCTGAGCCCGGCAACCACCATGACAGATTTCTAACTCGGTACAATCTTTACATTGTCCCGGCAGCATCTCTCGCCAGCGGTTCATGATCTCATTATGCCAGATGACCTTGACGGGTTCCTCCAGAATATTACCAGCAATCGTTGGCGAATGGTTACAGGGCCGCAAATTGCCCCAGGGATCAATGGTGCAAGAAGCAATGCCCGCCCAGCAGCCAGTCGATGAATTTGTGGTAAAACATTGGGGAAAACAGTTGCCGTATTTGATTTTTGATTTTGGATTTCGGAATTCGGAATTGGAATTTGGGATTGATGAATCTTTTATCGCTTCGATGTCTCGAATTGCTTGATGCAGCTGC
>JAPDQM010000048.1:0-27550 GCA_034505795.1 Candidatus Zhuqueibacterota bacterium | reverse complement strand
CGCAACGACAAGGTGCGCTCTATTCTCATTGTTACACTGATCGCACTTTCGCGTTCGCCATAGCCAATTGGAAATGAAATAGCTCGTGTTGAATCAGAAAAATTATCTAATAACAAATTCAGGAGGGAAAAGAATCATGGGAATAACTACGTTTGTCAGTCGAATAGGTCTGCTCATCTTGGTATTCATTTTCAGCGCCAGCGCTTTGGCCCAAAACACCCGACCTCAGATCACGCCCAACGATACTCTGATTTCGCCACGATTGTTGCCGGAAAATCGGTTGCAATTCAGCATCTATGCCCCGGAAGCGAAAACAGTTCGACTGGTGGCCGGTGATATCCCGAATATTGGCGGCGGCAAAGAGCTGACCAAACTGGAAAATGGCGTCTGGGAGGTGACGGTTGGACCAATTGATCCAGGCGCCTACCGCTACCAGTTCAACGTGGATGGGGTGGCAGTCATCAATCCCCGGAGCGCATCCATCAGCGAATCCAATATGAATGTTTGGAGCCTGGTGTACATTCCTGGCGCGGATTTTATGGATACGAAGGATGTGCCTCATGGCGCCATTTCAGAAGTTACTTATTATTCCAAATCACTGCAGCGGTTTCGGCGGATGCATGTTTACACGCCACCCGGTTATGAGTTGAGCAAAACAAAATATCCCATTTTTTATCTATTGCATGGTGCATTCGACTGTGACGACGCCTGGTCAACTATCGGTCGCGCTGGATTTATTCTCGACAATCTGATCGCAGCGAAAAAAGCTGTTCCTATGATCGTCGTGATGCCTGCGGGTCATACGGGGCCGTTTCGGTGGGGACAGCCCATCGCTGACGCCCGAATGGATGCGTTTCAGCAGGACTTTGTGAATGACGTCATGCCATACATTGAAACGCATTATCGCGTTTATGCCGACAGGCCGCATCGGGCGCTGGCTGGCCTGTCCATGGGCGGCGCCCAGACGCTGAATATTGCCTTTGACCACCTGGAAAAGTTTAGCTATATCGGCGTGTACAGTTCTGGCATCTTTACTATCACGGGTCGCGGGTTCGATGGTACACCCATACCTGGTCCAACCTGGGAGGAACAACATCAAGCTGCGCTGGATAATGTCGAATTAAAGAAGGGCATTAAGTTGGTCTGGTTTGCCACTGGCAAGGAAGATTTCTTGCTCGAAACTTCGCGGCTCACTGTCGATATGCTCAAGAAGCATGGTTTTAACGTGGTATACAATGAGACGGAAGGCGGTCACACCTGGATCAACTGGCGCAATTATCTTTATGATTTCAGCCAGCTTTTATTCCGCTAAAGATTATTATTCACAAAGAGGATGGAGAGATCAAAGAGTTTTTCTCTCTGTCCTCCTAATTAAAAATAGGCATAGATTTCTGCAAGATGCAGAAACCCGTCATTCCGAACCGCCCGTGAGCGGTGAGGAATCTGGTTACTCAAATGATTTCATAAGAAATGCAGATTCCTCACTCCTCCGTCCGTCGACTGGCGGACGGATCCGTTCGGAATGACATTAACATTTTAATTTTGCTGAAGACCAAAAATAGGTACAATAGTGAAGGAGGTGATAGAACGTGTCCTCCATAAATAGTAAATTCCTACTGATTACATTCATACTGCTTTATTTGATCCCACCAATTTCGACTGCCCAGGATATTGCGCTTCCGCCGCCTCAAAAAACCGGTGGGATGGCGTTGATGGAGGCATTCAACAATCGAAAAAGCACCCGAGAGTTCAGTGATAAGGAAATTCCGCTGCAGGTGCTTTCCGATTTGCTGTGGGCGGCTTATGGCTATAATCGCCCCCAACAAAAGATGAGGACGGTTCCTTCGGCGTGGAATATTCAGAACATGAGCGTCTATGTCGCCAGAGCCGATGGATTATTTCTTTATGACGCTCAGAATAATAGCTTGAAACGAATACTGAACGAAGATATTCGAGCCAAATGTGGCGCGCAAAGCTTTGTTGCCAGTGTTCCCGTGAACCTGGTGTATGTAGCGGATTTGTCCATGATGTCGGCAGCAGGAGATAGAGCCAATTTCTATTCAACGGTTCATGCTGGCTTTGTCGCCCAAAATGTTTATTTATTTTGTGCGGCTTTTAATCTCGCCACTGTAGTTCGCGATTTAATCGACCGCGATGCGTTAAGAGTTGCCATGAAACTGGAAGCGGATCAGGAGATCATCCTGGCTCAATCAGTGGGTTATCCAAAGGGAGCTTCATCAATTAATATGAGAAATGATGAAGGCAAGAATGTCGAAGGCTATTGGCTAGCTCAAAATTTTCCCAATCCGTTTAATCTGGAGACAAACATCAAGTTCAAACTCGCTGAAGACGCTCAGGTAATCATAGCTATTTTTGATCTGAAAGGGAAAAAAATCCGAACGATCTTGAATGACCGACAACAATCGGGTGAATACACGTTGACCTGGGACGGTTTAAATGATGCGGGAGAACGAGTGTCAAGCGGTGTCTATTTTTATCAGCTTGAAGCAGATAATGACACTGATCAACTTAAACAAACTCAAAAGATGTTGCTGCTAAAATAATGAAAGCACTCCCAAGACCGCTAATTCCGCTAATTTTTCTAATGTCGCTAAGTTGAACTTCAATCACATCAATTAGCCTAAATTAGCGGTCAAAGCTTTTTTTAAAATGGACTCAACCATATTAACCAAATTAAGGAATTGAGCTATGAAAAAACTAACTATTCTGATCGTCCTGTTTTTATCAACTTCTCTCTACGCCCAAAAATTTGCAGGATTGGCCTTGACGCCGCCGATGGGCTGGAATAGCTGGAATAAGTTCGGCTGCGACGTGGATGAAAAGATGATCCGAGAAATCGCCGACGCCATGGTGGCAAGCGGCATGAAAGATGCGGGCTATCGTTATATTGTCATCGATGATTGCTGGCACGGCGAACGGGATGCGCTGGGCTTCATCCAGGCCGATCCCGAGCGATTTCCGTCGGGCATCAAGGCGCTGGCGGATTATATTCATTCCATCGGTTTGAAATTTGGTATTTATTCTGATGCGGGTTGGAAAACCTGTGCTGGCCGACCGGGTAGCCGTGGCCATGAATACCAGGATGCCCTGAAATACGCTGAATGGGGTGTGGACTACCTGAAATACGACTGGTGCAATACCGAAGGATTAAAGGCGGAGGGCGCTTATATGACCATGCGCAATGCGCTCTACGCCGCTGGACGCCCCATCGTTTTCAGCCTATGCGAGTGGGGCAGCAACAAGCCCTGGGAATGGGCCAAAGATATCGGCCACCTGTGGCGCACCACTGGCGACATCACGGCTTATTTCGATCGCGATGAGGATCACGGCACCTGGAAATCTTTGAGCGTCATGTCCATCCTCGATCTGCAAGAAGGCTTGCGGATTTATGCTGGCCCCGATCATTGGAACGATCCCGATATGATGGAAGTCGGCAATGGCATGTCTGTCAATGAAGACCGCGCCCATTTTTCAATGTGGTGCATGTTGGCCGCGCCGTTGATTGCTGGTAATGATCTGAGGAATATGTCTAAAGAGACTATTGAGATTCTCACCAACAAAGAAGTCATCGCTGTCAATCAGGATTCGCTGGGGATTCAGGGATTCAAATATTCAGCCAAAGATAGCCTGGAAACCTGGTTCAAGCCGCTATCGAAAGGCGCCTGGGCGGTTTGCTTTTTAAATCGCAGTGCCCGTCCCAAAGCCATTTCATTCCCCTGGAAAGAGCAGGTGATCAAAGATGATTTTGCCAAGCGCGAGATCAATTTCAATCTGGCCACTTTTAAAATTCGGGACCTGTGGACGAAAAAAGATGTTGGGACAACGAAAAAAGTTTTTGCAAGGCAGGTTGGCGGACATGATGTGGTGTTGTTGAAGTTGACGCCTTCCAGGTGATTCTCATATTTGATCAAATTTTAATCAGTGATCAGTAAACAGTAATCAGTCGTCAGTGTTCATATACATTGTCGCGTTGATTGCAAGAAAGACTGAGATTGTCATTCTACCATTTTTTAGGAGGAGCGAATGAGGAGTCCATTTCTTATCCTTTGCAGTTTCATTCTTATTTGTATTTTCATTTTGAGCTCGGTTGAGGCACAAGAAATGTCCAGCCTCAAGCTCAACCCACCAGATAAGCAACGCGGACTGCCGCTGATGGGAGCGCTCTCGGTGCGTGCCTCGGCCAGAGAATGGAGTGATCAGGAACTGAGCTTGCAGGATCTGTCCGATCTGCTGTGGGCGGCCAATGGCATCAACCGTCCTGATGAAAAGAAGCGTACTGCGCCCTCGGCTCTAAATGCCCAGGACATTGATCTTTATGTTTTCATGAAAAACGGGGTCTATTTGTATAACGCCCAGAATCACGAACTGGATATGATAGCAAGTGGTGATTATCGTTCTCAAATCATGATGGTTCGGCCGCCGCTGCCACCTGGCCCACCGGGAACACCTCCGCCAGTGCCGCCAGCCACTTCAGCAGCAGCCAAAAGCGATTCACTGAAGCGAGTGACAGCACCACAGCCTGCTCAACTGCCAAATCCGCCCATTCAAATCATCCTGGTCTCAGATGCTGATCGGTTCCGATTTGGATCACCAGAATTGCGCTATGAATGGGGAGCCATGGATGCGGGCATTGTGTCGCAAAACATCTCGCTGTTTTGCGCTGCCACCGGCTTGAAAACCCGTCCCAAAGCGTCCATGGACAAAGAGAAGATTCGAGTGCTGCTTAAACTAAAAGATTCGCAGCACATTTTTCTGAATCATCCAGTGGGCTATGCCCCATAACGTATTTTTAAAAGTCGAAAGGAAAATTACCGACCGGTCACTCTCAGTGACCGGTCGGTGATATTTAAAAAAAATGTGACCATCAATTACAGTTTTGTGTCCTTCGGTTTAGCCATCATAATCTCAGGTCCGCAAAGCCTCACCGATATCATTTTTATGGCATGAATTATGCAGAATTATTACTTGAATTATTAAGCTGTCGCTTCAAAACATGCAAGGAGTTCTGATCATGAAAAACGCATTCATTGTTGGGGGTTGGTTGGGCCTGGCAATGCTGATCATATTCTCAATTGGCTGTAGCAATGAGCCGACTGAACCCTCGGTCCAAAAGGGCGCTATTACGATGCACCTGACCGATGCACCCGCTGAATTCGATGCGGTTAATATCACTTTCTCGGAAGTCAGCGCTCATATTGATTCAGATTGGGTAACGATTCAACTCCAGGCGGATTCGACCGTGAATTTGTTGAATTATACCAATGGCAGGTCAATCCTGCTCGCTCATGGGGAGGTGCCCGCCGGTCATTACACGCAGGTTCGGCTCAAGATCAAAGCCGCCGAGATTGTGGTCGATGGCCAGACCTTTCCACTGGCGGTCCCCAGTGGCGCTCAATCAGGATTGAAATTTGGGCTGCATTTTACGGTTAATCCTGGCGCCAGCTATGAGCTGGTCATTGATTTCGATGTGAATCGCTCGATTGTGGTCACCGGTCCCAAAAATGATCCCAAAAGCTACAAATTGAAACCATGCCTTCGCGTCGTCTCCAGGGCGATCACTGGCTCGATTTCCGGGACGGTTACCAATCCTATCCATTCACCCATCGCTTACGCAATCCAGCAAGCCGATACGGTGACGTCCACTGCAGTCGATACGTCGAGCGGATACTTTCTGCTGGCCTTCTTGCCAACAGGAGAATATACCGTTGTCGTGGAAGACACACTGGGCAAAATGTTCCGCCATGATGCGATATTCGTTCAGGCCGGCACCACCAGCGACCTGGGAAAAATTACTTTGCAATGAAGATCCAATTGATTCCGGCTGAGGTACAGGCAATTGAAGCCAGCAACCATGGGGACCGACTCGCTTAGGGGAGGACTGCTGTGAGAATTATCAAGAATAAATACGCCATCTGGCTGACGATATTCTGGCTTGGCTTGTTTTTCTACCCCAGCGAGGTTCATAGCCAATTGTCGGGAGAGTTGGTTACTGTACCGCCACATATTTTCTCCGACTCAATCAGCCAATCGGAGCTGTTGATCCAGAAGGTGATCATCGTCGATTCACCTGGCCGAAAAGCGAAGGAGTTCAAAGATACTACCATCGCGGTGAATACAGAACTCCAATTGTACGCGTCATTATACAATAATGGCAAATACAAAAGCGAAGCCAAAGTGGATTGGTTCTGGGCTGACACGCTTAATAGCGTGGCTGATACTGCCCGCTATCTGGGATTTGGCTCGAGCATTATTTTCAAATCGACCAAAGCAGGCGCGGGATTTATTTTTGTAAAAAATCTACCTCAGGCAGTAGGCGACTCCACTGGCACAATTCGAGTTTTCACGCGAGAGCAGTTGCGGATCAGTTCGGTTTCGTCCTCCCATCCCAGTGTCACCCAGGGACAGCAAAATGTTCCAGCATCATTTACCATCGAAAATCTTGGCGATGCGGCCATTATCGTGCAGGAGGCAAACCTGCAATTTCTCCATGCCGATTCCCACATGGTGAATAGTCAATATTCTCTCTATCGAATCGATACCACCACCGTTATCCAGATTGGGCAAATTCGGACCATTGAATTTCTGGTTGATGTGCATTCCGATGCTGATACTGGCTGGATTTTTCTCAAACCGCAATTGATGACCCGCGAATCATTTTACGAACCTACAGAACTCACATATCAATGGCAGGTGCAAACGCCACCGCGTCTGAGCATCGATCGGATCATCGCCATGGTCGACGAAGTATTTCCCGGGCAGGAGGAAATTCTGGTGAATATGCATGTCGCCAATCAGGGAGGGGCAACAGTTGGTGATGTGCTGGCGGCGTTGACATTCTGGCACAATGGTCAGGATATTTCGGAACAATATGATTTTAGTTGGAGTGAGGCCAATCCGCGGACAATTGCTGGCGGTAGTAGCGTTCAACTCCAATTTTTCGTCCGTGTAAAACCACAGGCCACTTACGGATCGGTTGTCATTAATGGAAAGATTTCAGCGCAGGATGTGAATACGGCTGCCTGGTATTTTGATGAAGGGGCCGACCAGCCGGCCAGTTGGCTGGTAAAGCAAACACTGGTACAGGTGGGTATTGTTTCCACCCGCGTCAATTGCCCGCATGTCGACGTCCTGGGCAACGGCATCGTCAATTTGAACCAGACCTTTTTTGTCGAGGTGGTGATTAAAAATCAGGGCACCGACGATGTTCGGCAGATTGCTGTAGCCCTCCAAAGCGATGGCGAATCGAGGTTTCTGGCCCCAGCCACGCAGATGATTGACCTCTTGCCCAAATTTCAAGGAGATACCTTACGATATCCCTTGCAAGCTCAAGCGATAGTCATTCCGATGATGGAGAATTTTACGGCGCATATCGACAGCGCAACTACGATTACGGGTGCCAATGCCACCATTATTCCAGCGTTCGATTCATTAGCCCAGGTGAAAATCCTCAACCCTGCTAATTTGATTTTAAAATTAGATCAGTCCTCCATCACCGCGCCTATTAACCGAATTTTTGAGGTCACCGCTGCAGTCACTCATCCGGATGAGACGGCCGGTTTTGATTCAAGCGGCACGCTGGCTATTCAATTGCCAGCGAATTATGAATTGTTATCAGGAAAATCCGAGCAGCCATTTGTGGAAAAAATGCCGGTAAATTGGAAAATACGTGCTCCATCACGGCCCAGCGGCCCGGATACGATAATCGTTTGGATAAATCGCATCCCGCATGACCAAAACGACCCCTCACAATTAGCCGAAGTTGGGCTGGGGGCAGCGATATTTGTTTCAAATATCTTGGACGCATCCGTCAAAATCGCCGATATTGCAATCGTTGAGCCAGCAGGGGCGCGGGATGCTATTCTCTCCACCGGCCAATGGTTTCAGGTTCGAGCTAAATTGGAAACCCAACTGGTCGACAATATTTCTATGCACTTGACGCCGCCCGGACATTATGAAATAATGGACAACGCCCTAAAATTATTGGTGGCCGATTCAGCAACCTGGTTATTGAGAGCTCCTGCCGAACCAACCCTCTGGCGTGAACCAATTTCTCTCTCTGCCTGGGGCACAGTACAGCAAGACACTACCCCGATCGTGGCCCCAATAAATTCTTCGCTGTTGGTGCAAACGATTGCCAGGGCGAATTTAAAAGTCGTGGCTGAAATTATAGATCCACCAAGTGCCGCCCAGGGGCGTATTCTACCCGGCTTGATTTTTAAAATTCGAGGGGAAGTTTTGAATCTTGGCAAAGCTGGAATGTATGGTTCTTGCACTTTATTTCTTGATGTGCAGGATAAAAATAATTTTAAACTATTGAGTGACACCACATTTTCTATCGAAAATGGGCCAGCGATCTGGACGGTACAGGCAGCCGAAAAGCTGGATGCTATTCCCCGGATTTTCAAGGTATGGCTCCAGGAAATTCCCTATGACGAAAACAGTGATGAAGAGGCCTATGTGAGCAACGAAAACCAGGTGGCTGATGTCCAGGTATATACTACCATCCTCAATTCTCAGTTGATGGTACGCCAAGTACCACCCATCGACCTCAAAGCCATTGCTGCTGGCGGCACTGCCCGAATGATGGGCATCGAATTCGCATTTTTCAATACAGAGCTGGGCTTTCCCATCCGCATTCATCGGTTGAAATTTGATGTGGAAGATCTGGCCGGCAGTTTGCTATCTCCGCAATCTGTGGTAGCAGGATGTCGAATCCTTGACGACCAGCATCTATTGGGCGAAGCAGCTTCAATTTCGAGCAATCCAGTTGATATCCAATTCCTCGAACCGATATGCCTCGATGCTAACCAGCAGCAACAAATCTGGATTGAAATCGATTTTGCTGAAAATCTTCATCAGCCCTTTCGACTAAATCTAAAGGATACGTCATACCTTGGCCTTCAGGCCATAGCGCCAGTCACTATCGTCGATGAATTCAAAAACCCAATCGCGTTGCTGAACCTGCGCTCTGCATGTCCGGTAGTCATCGAAAATGATCTAAAGAAGTCTTTTCGAAATTACCCCAACCCGTTCGGTACGCCCGACCGTCCCCGCACGCATTTTATTTATTACCTGACCGAAGATTGCAGCATCGAGTTGAAGATTTACACGCTTCTCGGCGAGCTCGTTTGGAGTTGCGCTTTTGATCACACGGATCGTCAGGGGAAAAGAGGATTGCACCAGGAAAATGACCTAACCTGGGATGGTAGAAACCAAAAAGGCCTATCGGTCCTCAATGGTGTCTACATTGCCAAAATAAAAACCAGCACCGGCGAATCCGCCCAGACCAAAATTGCCGTCATCAAATGAAACTTTAGCGGCAAAAATATTTATCCGCCAGACCATTACCCAAAATACCGATGCATTTGCATTCGATTATGCTCATAGACATCACACGAGTTTTCATCTTCTCAAATCAATTTTTTCGAGGCGATCATCTGAAAATTTTGCTTGATTCTTGCCAAAAATTTGATAGATTATCTATGGCCGATATTGCGCGAATGCTATTGGGCCACAACAGGCTATTGGAAAAAGCTGCATGTCAGCATAGGCAAAATTCAAGATCGATGTATCGGAGGCAAGGTAAATATGAAAATTGCACTCACCAGCATTTTTGTGGACGATCCTCTAAAGGCGTTCAAGATTTATACTGAGAAACTGGGTTTTGTTAAACGAATGTATATGCCCGAGGCGCAATTGGCCATCGTAGCCTCACTAGAGGAGCCCGATGGAACCGGCTTGCTGCTGGAACCCAATGCGAATCCCATAGCTAAACGCTATCAAGAAGAGGTTTTTGCTGCGGGGATTCCGGTGATTGTATTTGGCACCAAAGATATCCAGGCTGAATACGATAAATTGGTGAAAGCGGGAGTGGTGTTTCGCGGCGAGCCAACCAAGACAGAATGGGGGACCCAGGTGCTTTTTGAAGATGGTTGCGGAAATCTGGTGCAATTGCATCAAATGTAAAACTGCTTTTAATACTGACCGGTCGCTCACAGCGACCGGTCAGTTACAATATTTTCGGTTAGAAATTCAATTACCGGCGAAAGCGATACAATGCAACCTAACTGTCAACGAATTCTTTTGATTGTCCCTCTCATTTTCCTGTCACTATTTGGGCACTGTCTGGCTCAATCTCGTACCTATTGCAATCCGCTCAATCTGGACTATGCCTACTGTGCCATTCCGAATTTTATGGAACAAGGAAAACATCGGACAGCAGCAGATCCAGTGATTGTGCTATTCAAGGGCAATTATTTTCTGTTTGCCACCAATCAATATGGCTATTGGTGGAGTTCCGATTTATCGCTCTGGCAATTTATTCCACGGCGCTTCCTGAAACCCTTTCATCAGGTTTATGATGAACTCTGCGCACCAGCCGCAGTGGCTATTGATGATACGCTGCTGTTGATTGGTTCAACTTATACCAAAGATTTTCCTCTTTGGATGAGCACCAATCCCACGCAGGACAATTGGGTTGAAGCGGTGGATTCGTTTCAGGTCGGCGCTTGGGATCCTGCCTTTTTCCTTGATGATGATCAGCGGCTGTACCTATATTTTGGTTCCAGCAATGTCTATCCTATTTATGGACAGGAGATAGACCGCCGCACCTGGCAGCCGATCGGTAAGCCCCGGGAGTTGCTCCACTTGCAGGACGATATCCACGGTTGGGAACGATTTGGCGAACATGCCGATAACACGTTTCTGCGGCCATTTATCGAGGGCGCCTGGATGAACAAGTACCATGGCCGATATTATCTGCAATATGCCGCGCCGGGGACAGAATTCAGCGGCTATGCCGATGGCGTTTATATCAGCGAGTCACCCTTAGGACCCTTTCGCTATCAAGCTCATAATCCATTTTCCTATAAGCCCGGCGGCTTTGCACGCGGAGCGGGACATGGCGCCACCTTTCAAGATAAATTTGGCAACTGGTGGCATGTGGCCACAATTGCCATCTCGGTGAAGAATAATTTCGAGCGGCGGATCGGTCTCTGGCCGGCAGGCTTCGATCCTGATGGTGTGCTCTATTGCAATACCGCCTATGGTGATTTTCCCCATTACTTGCCTGATGAGAGGCTACCTCAACTGGCTGGTCGCTTCACCGGCTGGATGCTATTGAACTACAACAAGCCGGTAACGGCATCTTCGATATTGGGCGGGTATGGGCCAAATTTTGCCGTGGATGAAGACATCAGGACCTACTGGAGCGCAGCCACTGGTAATGCCGGGGAGTGGTTGCAGAGCGATCTCGGCGCGATTGCTACTATTTATGCCATTCAAATCAATTACGCGGACCAGAATGCTGAACTGATGGGCAAACAAACCGCGGCGTTTCATCAATATGCTATCTTCGGCTCGGTGGATAGCAAAAAATGGCAGCTATTGGTCGATAAGCGGAACAATCAAACGGATGTTCCCCACGACTATGTTGAGCTACGGGCACCTGCAAAATTTCGTTTTCTTAAGATCGAAAACAAGCATGTGCCCACTGGTAAGTTTGCATTGAGTGGCTTTCGCGCATTTGGTAAGGGAAATGGTGCTCAACCAGATACCGTAAAAAATTTCATGGTGCTACGGGGCGAAAGCGAGCCGCGCAATGCCTGGCTTAAATGGTGCTCAAGTGATGAGGCGGTTGGCTACACAATTTATTTCGGCATTGCACCCGATAAGCTTTACAATAGCATCACGGTTTACGGTCACAATGAATTTTGGCTTACTGGAATGGAGAAGGGGAGAACCTATTATTTTCAGATTGAGGCCTTCAATGAGAATGGAATTGGGAGAAGAACCCGGGTGACCCAGGCAATTTAAATTAAATCTCCACCGCCGCAAGCACTACCAGTCGAACGGAAATCTCAGTTTAGAACGTTGTTTCTCTCTTGCGGCTTGCTTTCGATTGTTGTCAACTTTGCCGGCGGCTTTGATTTTATCTAATAAAAAAGGCAGGTCGAAAACCGTGGCGGTAATCAGCCTGCCTGGTCGTGAGGAAGGTGTCTGCTGCCGATGTCTCTCTCGGAATCATTTTTTCAACGCCAACGAGGTTCCCTTAAGCCCGCTCGCAGGTGGCCAATCCGTTAGACCGGAGGCGGTTGCGGTGGCGGAGTTGGCGGTGGATTGGGCGGTAATGGGGTAGGGTCGCCGCTCCCGCTACCATTGGGATCGCCATTCTGGCTCACCGAGAGAGGTTGATTGAAGTTCGAGAAAGAATCAGGCGGTATCCAGGAACCAATAGCCCAAATTATGATTGCAAGGCAGCAGAAGCTAATGAGGCAGGATTTCATAGCGTCCTCCATTTTGTTCTATGCTCCCATTGTGGCATGATTTGGCTTTGTCAACAACAATTTCTATGCCAATTTGGTAACTTATAAATCTTATGCGCTATTTTTATGATCTCTAAATGCTTAGCAGCCAAAGAGGATCAACAACAAAAATCAGAAGTGATGCATTTATGCAACATTTAAGAGGTAACATGTTGCATTTTTGCCACGAATCAAAAACCAGTTCATCAGGAATAACTAAACCAGGGAAAAACAGTTTGTGAAATTAGAACACCTTTCAGAAAAATTTTCGTTGATCATGCAATTCAGAACCATCCGCAAAGCATTGCATCATCATGTCGATGTGCTATCCAATGAATTTGGCCCGAGAAATTCTCAACAATATGCCGCTCTCACTCGTGCCGCCACCTATATCGAGCAAGAGATGCGGCGCTGCGCGCCAGACATTATTTTTCAAAATTTCGAGTTTGACAACAAAACGTACAGCAATTTGACGTTTGAGAAATTAGGGAAGACACGATCGGATGAGATAATCGTGATTGGGGCTCATTACGATACCGTCGTGAACTCACCCGGCGCTGATGATAATGCCAGCGGCATTGCAGGCTTATTGGAAATCTGTCGCTTATTGCAGACTTATGAGAACCGGCGAACCATTCGCTTCGTGGCGTTTACGCTGGAAGAGCCCCCTTTTTTTGCGACTGATCACATGGGAAGTCACATCTATGCCAGTGCTTGCCGTCAGAAAGAAGAAAATATCATTTGTATGATTGCGTTGGAAATGCTGGGTTATTACAGTCGTCAAAAAAACAGCCAGCAAACACCATTTACCACATCCAGAAAGAAATATCCGCACCGCGCGGATTTTATTGCTGTCATCGGCAACCAGGCATCGCAGCAGATAGCCCTCCAAATTACCCATTACCTGCAACAGTCACCTCTCATTAAAACAGAAACCTACATTCCGGCTTCTTATTCTGCCGAAATAGAGTTATCGGATCACGCCTCGTTCTGGAAACAGAACTATCCCGCGGTCATGATTACGGATACCGCATTTTATCGCAATCCAAACTATCATGAGCCCACCGATACCATTGCCACACTCAATTTTCGATACTTCACGCGTGTCGTATTTTCGCTCAGCCAGGCACTGATCCAATTGGATCAGCAAGGCCTTACCTGAGCCGGTGATCCATCTTCAAATGAAAGTAATCAATCCCCATTGATCCAATGCTTTTTGGTAGGATTGTTGAAGATTTCGGGTGAAGCCGTCGCCAAAGTTCAAGCGATAACGACTGAAAATACCATCGGTAATGATTTTGTTGGCAAATGGCAACAGCACGGTCTCAATATAAATGGGCAACGGTTCCTGGAAAATTGCCGAGAAATTTTTATTCAATGCCACCACCCCATAGGCTTTGATAGGCTTAATGTTGGAGAGAAAAATGGTGCAATCGGTGGTTTCGAGAAAGACAAAGAAGCGCCCCAGAATCGATCGCTTCCAGTCAGCAACAATATCCAATTCCGTAGCAGAAAAATGGAATGGATTTTGGACAATAAATTCATCCAACAGGTTGATGTGTTGATATAGAGTTCCGCGCAAGATTTTAAATTGGTGCAGACTGGCATCCTTCAGGCCGCGACGGGTAAAAAGTCGGGGAAAAATCCGCCGCTGCTGGTTGGTGAAGAGCAGCAATGAATGATAGAGATCAAAAAACAGTTCATTTTCTGCCGCTGTAAGTTTCATGCCGAACGACCTGGATTATTTGCCAATGCCGCAGCATTTTTTATATTTTTTGCCACTGCCGCAAGGACAGGGATCATTGCGACCAATACGAGGCTCGGTGCGACGATAGGTTTCGACTTTTTTAAACGAAAATAGCGAGGGGTCATTTTGCCGAACTTCAGCCGGCGTTTTGCCTCCGAACGCGGCACGCGGGGTGGCCAGCCAGCGCTCGTTCAGCGTTTCCAATTCTTTGGCATCGGTAACCGCGGCCATATCAACTCCTTGCTCCTGGCAGAACAGACCGAAGTCGGCTAAAAATGCACCCTGGGGAGATTGCATGATCTGTTTGATCTGATTCAGGTCTACCCCCGCGGGTAATTTCATGCCGGTCATGGCTTCGAGCTCGGATTCCAGCGCGGATAAATCCACTTGCGAGAGATCCAACGCTGGCGCCTCCTCCATGGGGGCAGGTGCTGGTGCTTCGATTTCGGGTGGCTGCTCTTCGAGCATTTCCTCCTTTGGGGGTGCGGCGATGGCCGCAATCGCGGAAAGCACGTCTTTGAAGCGGCTCGCATCCAGTGCCGAATTATCTTGCTGAAGCTGGCCGATGATCCAGTCGATCTCTTCGCCATCCTGCACCAATTCAATAATGTCCTGCGGCTCGAAACGCACAATATGGTATTGCTGACACAGATCACTTAAATCTTGTGACAACTTATCAAGATCAGGTTCGAGGGTCGGCAGATCACGAATATTCATGACTGCACCTCATCAGTTATCGGTTCAGGCTGCTTGCTTGATTTTCGGAGCATCAAAATCGCCAGCAAAATCCCCCCGCTGGTGATAAAGATATCAGCCAGATTGAATACCGGCCAACTAAAACGGTCGTAATAATGGAAGTGGATAAAATCAATGACATAGCCCCGCAAAATACGCTCGCTAAGATTGCCCAACGCGCCGGACAATACCAGCATCAGTGCTACCAGCCACCAGATGGAATTGCGCCTCGATTCCCAAATCAAAATCATGAGAAAGATAAACGCCATGGTAGATAGACTGTAAATGATCCAACTCCGAATGCCAGCGGGCACGGAGTGAAATAGGCTAAATGCGATGGCCTCATTTTCGGTATAACGGAGTTCCAGCCAATTGTTAACGATCGTAATCGGCAACGAATATTGCAAATGACGGCTGGCTAACCATTTGGTGGATAGGTCGCAACCGGTGCACAGCACAACCAACGCCAGCAACAACACAATTTTCATCTGACGACGATTCATCCATACCTCTAAGTAGATGCCAAGTCCTGCAGTTCACTTTTCAATCATATGAATTCGCCAAGTAATGTACAAAAATAATTTCAAAAAATCAAGTCTTAGCTTTTGAGCAATTGATGCTGCATGCGGATTCGAATTTCGATGTCACTAAGGCTGTTAAAAGGTTTTGATTTGGTATGCCTAATGGCATTACGCCGCTTCAGCGGTTTCATTATACCAAAGTGTTTTGGTCGACGCCGATTGTCAATCAACGAAACCGAACATGAATGGCGTTGAAGTCATGCTCGTTCATTCAGGATTCAAGCGCCGATCAGGTCTGCCAATTATTGCGAGATAGATTTTAGGAACCTTGAAATAAAAAACTTGATATTCAGCTAAATTTTTATTAAAATCCAACTCAACAGTCGCTTCAAGTACATCCAGAAATAAATGAATAAACTATCGAGGAGATTCTCATGCAAAAAAAATGCCCGCTGCTCAAATTATTAATGCTGCCATTAATTGTTATCCTTCTTGCAGGTGCTGCTTCGCCGCAGAAGAAACAGTTGACGTACAAACAGGTTTTTCAGCGGGGCGAACCGAGACTTTTGGGTCAGCTCCCACGAATTGTACGCTGGCTGGATGCTGAACATTATCTGGTTCTACGATCGGATCCGAATGACGAAAAAGCTCCCCCTCAACTGCTGCACGTCAATGCTATAACTGGCGATGAAGGCATCTATTTTGATGAGACAAAATTCAAGGACAAATTGCCGTCGAATTTTTCATTGCAGCGCGCAATCGCCCGCACGCCGGATCTGACCCGGTTCGTCTTTGATCATCAAAATGATCTGTATTATTTTTCTACCGAAACGGAATCATTCAAACAACTCACCGCTTCTCCGGCTCCCGAAAAGAACCCCACCTTTTCGCCGAACGGACAGCTTCTGGCTTACACTCGCAATAACAATCTCTATGTGCTGGAGCTTAAAAGTGGACTGGAGCGGCAATTGACCAGCGATGGCTCCGATGTTATCTACAATGGCTGGGCCTCGTGGGTGTATTACGAAGAAGTCCTGGGCCGAAGCTCGAATTATGCTGCGTTCTGGTGGGCGCCCAATAGCGAAATGATCGCCTTTCTGCGATTCGATGACAGCCCGGTACCCACATTTCCGCTCTATCGTGCCGATGGGGTGCATGGCGAACTGGAAATTACGCGTTACCCCAAAGCGGGCGATCCCAATCCCTATGTCAAATTGGGCATTTATTCGCTCAAAGACAAGCGACTGGTCTGGGTAGATACCGAGGACAAGGCTGATCACTACATTGCGTGGCCCTTCTGGACGCCGGATTCCCGACAACTGTTTTTTCAATGGCTGAATCGAGGACAGGATCATCTCAAAATCTTTGCGGCCGATCCTGCGACCGGGAAAAAGCTCGAAATCTATGACGAACAGCAGCCGTCGTGGGTGGATTTTTTTACGGATATTTATTTTTTGGAAGACGGCAGTGGCTTCCTGTTGCGGTCGGACAAGGATGGCTATGCCCATCTTTATTATCATGACATGACTGGCAAATTGAAGCTGCGCCTGACCAGCGGCAGTTGGGAAGTCAGGAACATCGTTCTGGTTGATGAAAAAAATCGGCAGATTTTCTTTGAGGCAAGCAAAAATCGCTCAACCGAAAATCATCTCTTTCGGATCGGCTTCGATGGCAAAGGCGAAACCCAATTGACCAAAGTCGCCGGCACCCATAACTGCATGGTCTCGCCTGAGGGAAAATATTTCATCGATACCTATAGCAATATCGCTCAACCCAGCCGGATGGAACTTTATGATGCCAAAGGCAATTTGATTCGGTCATTGGGCGACCAGCGGCTACCGATTATGGATGAATACGATCTGGGACGAGTGGAACTGTTCACGATACCTTCGGGTGATGGTTATGACTTACCTGCGGTCTGGATTTTGCCGCCCAATTTCGATCCCTCGAAGAAATATCCAGTAGTTTTTCAAATCTACGGCGGGCCGGCCTCAGCGTCGGTGAATAATTCGTTCAAAGGACTTAGCTGGCATTTCTATGCTCAGCATGGCATCATTGTGATTAGCGTGGACCATCGCGGCTCTGGTCATTTTGGCAAAAAGGGCGTGGCCTTGATGCATCGCAATTTTGGCAAATGGGAAATGAACGATCTCATTGCAGCGGTGAAATGGTTGCGCAACCAGCCGTTCATCGATCCGCAACGCATCGGCATCACCGGAGGCAGCTATGGTGGCTATGTCACCTGCATGGCGCTGACTTATGGCGCCGACTATTTCACCCATGGCATTGCAGAATATTCGGTCACCGATTTCCGGCTGTATGATTCGATCTATACCGAACGCTATATGGATACGCCGGCGGAAAATCCCAAAGGTTATGAGTTTGCTTCGGCCTTGAATCATGCGGATAAATACAAGGGATATCTGTTAATCACGCACGGCACGATGGACGACAATGTGCACATGCAAAACACCATTCAGCTTATCGATAAGCTCCAGGACTTGAATCGTGATTTTGAGCTGATGGTATATCCGAATGCCCGACACGGAGTTGGCTTCTCCAAGAGAAATCATGCGATTCGAGAGAATGTTCAATTCTGGTTCCGACATTTTTTGGGTCAGGAATTAACGCTGGAGGAGCTTAGCCAATAGCATCAATTTCGACCACGAAGTGGCAGGCCGCTGTGGATTTGACATTAATTCCAATTTTCATGCCATCCAAATCTTCATTGGCCTGCCTCAATACAATATTTATCTTCCCAATCGGCTATATTGATCGACCAGCCATAACATGTATTGAATCTTTTCCATAAGGAGAAATTTCACGGCCATGGGTGCCTCATCAGAAATTGTTGTCAAATTTTTTACCGATGTCTATCCCGAGTTGGCTACGATCCTCATCGAATATGCTGGCCGACGGATTTTGATTGATCCCGGCATCAATCAGCGATTCTATTCCGCGGATAAAATCATCAGCCGGTATGATGTGGCCCATTTGGATGCCATCATTCTCACCCATTACCATGGCGATCACTGCAATACGCTTGGCCGAATTCTGGCACGGAATTTATTCAAAGGCGTCGTAATCTGCCATTCAGCCACGGCTGAGGTTGTGCAAGCGTATTTTCATATCGCTTCTTTTTCCACTCCATTCCGCCCTCTTGAATATGGCAAATCCATGTCGCTATTTGATGGTACGACTGTAACTCTATACAATGCTGGCCATGTTCTCGGTTCGTCCATAGTCTATTTGCAACTGGCTAATAAAATCATCATGATAACCGGTGATCTTGGATCGAAACATCTCCCCATCGTTCGTGCTCCTCATACCGAATTCCCGCGGCAGCCCATTGATCTATTGCTTCTGGATGCCAAACAAGCGGGAACGGATCAGTCGGCAAAGATCAAGGACTGGACCCTGGGCGACATTTTATATCTAAAACTGCGGGATTGTTTGCAGTTTGACGATGGCAATATTCTGATCTATTCACCGCTCATGCAAATTCCCATGCTGCTCTATTGTTTAAATTATATCTTCAACCAGCGCAAATACCTCGATGTCAGTCTCGACATCGCAAATGTTTTTGTGGATACCGATAATCTGTTGATCGAATTGCTGCGTATCTTCGACCATTATCAGTCACTTTTCGATCGAGACGAGCCGGAATACATACCAGCCGATCGGCAACCATTCAGCTTCCGAAAACTCACCATGGCTTTACCGAATCTGGAGCAAGAACTGGAGCGCGCGGTGATACTCATTCATTACCGTCCCACGTTCATCAAATTCTTCAACCAATTCAAACGATTCGATAAAAACGATGTCCTCCTGCTGAATGAAAACATCTTTCACGCGCTGGAGGGCCAGATTCACCACATCACGCGCGACTGTAACATTCAAATCAAGCGGCTGCCTTTCCTACACTATCATCCGGACGCAGCCGAACTCGTCGCCTGGCATCGGGCGGTGCAGGAACATGCCGTAATAGGACAAACCGTACTATACCACTACCGCGATCCGAATCGCATTAATGAAATCCGCCACCACCTGCAAGACGCCTTTAACTCCCCAGTCTTGCCGATTCATCACATCATGAATCATCAACTGGCAATTTAGATTTTATCTTTGTGACCGGCTACACTCGATTGATCGGTTTTGAGACATCCAGGGGAATTATTGAATCAGAAATAGACAGGTAGATTACAATTCTGTCAGCACGAGGTAGTTTAAAAATATTTGAGTTAATGAAAAGCAGAACTGATGGCACATATCTTGCTTGATCGAATGCAGCAAATCAATGTGAATGTAACCTTGAGAGGACTAACAGCGATGAAGCAGCAATCGGTTAACATTTTATGCCATCAGGATATCAATGGTGCCTTGAATCGTTATATCACCAGCACCGTGTTTGAATCGCGGATTATGGAACATCCGCAGCAGGCAATGGAACGAACCTCCTTTCTTCAAAATTCCCAGCTAACAATTGAGAAACGAACTCAGCCTGTAACCAAAAAATAATATCCATTTTTGTGGCTCCGACCCCTTAGATTCCCCCCTGGTCTAAGGGGTTTTTTTTATCAACTCTTTCCCGGGGACTAACTTCTTTTATTGGACCGTTTCGATCCCTGCGGCAACAATCGCTTACCATGTGGCCCCATGTTTTTGATGAATGCCCCTGCCATTTTGAGCCATTTGGCCTATTGGCAATATCTGAATATCAAGTTTTAGTTTAAAATGAATGATTATTCATTATTTGTATTTTTCCATTTTACCTGCTGTTTTATTATTGCTTTAAAATCAGATGACTAACTGTCCCCTAAAAATTCTACTAAATCAGTATGTCCAATTTTTGCGCTTGACATTGTGGTCGATAATTCTTATTATGAGGGTTCAAAAAGAATCACCATTGGCGGACCACGCGGTAGCAATTTCCTAATGCATCCACTTGCAGCCGCGCAGATTGGTAGCAGTATTTCAAAATTCAACCTAGGTTCTTCGATCCAAAGCGGAGAGAAGCTTAATTTTTATGTTTACGGAGGGAAGAATGAATGCATCGACTTTAACCGAAATGTTTCTCAATACGGTGAAAACCCATGGCCCCAAAACATCGCTGATGACCAAAGTCGGTGGCCAGTACCAGGGATTTTCATATCAAGAGTTGGGCGAGCGGGTCAAACATTTTGCGCTGGGATTGGCCTCATTGGGAGTCCACCGGGGCGATCGAGTCTCGCTATTATCCGAGAATCGACCCGAATGGGCCATTGCCGATTTAGCCATCATTTCCCTGGGTGCTATTAATGTCCCCATCTATCCAACCTTGATTCCCAAACAGATCGAATACATATTGAACGACTCCGAAGCGAAGGTGATTATTACTTCCACCGCGGAGCAAACTCAAAAAATTCTCCAAATACTAAGGGATTTGCCGGTTCTAAAATACATCATTTTCATCAATCCAATTGAAAATCCATCCGCTCAGATGTTTTCCTTCGAACAGGTCGCTGTTCGAGGGCAGGAGTTCGAGAAAGCTCAACCCGACTATTATGACAAAGCAACCAAAGCCGTCATGCCTGATGATCCCTGCGGTATCATCTATACTTCAGGTACCACGGGCAATCCCAAAGGTGCCATTCTGACCCACAACAATATTCTCTCCAATGTTAAGGGCGGCGTGGCCACACTGAAAATCAGCTCCGATGACACCTTTCTGTCGTTTCTCCCCCTGTGCCATGTATTCGAGCGAATGGCCGGCCATTTTTGTGCCCTGTCGGCAGGCTCGACGATTGCCTATGCCGAGAGCATTGATACCGTAGCCCAAAATTTGGGCGAGGTGAAACCGACAATTATGACCAGCGTCCCCCGTCTTTTTGAAAAAATGTACACTCGCGTGCTGGAAAATGCTGCCGCTGGCGGGGCAGTGAAAAAGAAAATATTCGACTGGGCGATCAAAACGGGTGAAAAGTATGTTCAGGCTCAGGCCGAAGGAAAAATTAATGGCCCGCTGAAATTCAAGTATAACCTGGCGACCAAGCTGGTGTTCAGCAAACTCCACGAACGAGTCGGCGGTCGATTGCGGTTTTTCATCTCTGGTGGCGCACCATTGCCCAAAGAAATCGGTGAATTCTTCCATTATGCGGGCATCAAAATTCTCGAAGGCTATGGTTTGACCGAGACTTCGCCCGTGATTGCTGTTAATCTTGAAGAAAAGTTCAAGTTTGGTACCGTGGGACCGGCTCTGAAAGCTGGCGGCGTTGAGGTAAAGATCGCTGACGACGGAGAGATTCTCACTCGCGGCCCGCATGTGATGAAAGGCTATTACAAAAAACCGGCTGAAACCAACGAGGTCATCGATGATGACGGCTGGCTCCATACCGGCGACATCGGCTTCCTCGATGATGATGGCTATCTGGTCATTACAGATCGCAAAAAAAATATCATCGTCACCTCGGGCGGCAAGAATATCGCCCCGGCACCCATCGAAAATACGATGTTGACCAGCCCGCTCATCGATCAGATCTTGGTCATTGGGGATCGACGGAAGTTCCTCTCGGCACTGGTAGTGCCCAATTTCGAGATGCTCAGCTCTTATGCAAAAGAACAAAATATCGCCTATAAAGATCAAGCAGAATTGGTCCAGCACCCCAAAATCAATCAATGGGTGGCCTCAGAAATCGAGCGTCTCTCATCCGGTCTGGCGCGCTTCGAGCAAATCAAGGCTTTCCGATTGATGCCCCGGCTGTTTACTATTGAGGAAGGTGAATTGACTCCCACCCTCAAAATCAAGCGCAAGGTGGTTGAAGAAAAATACGCCGAGCTGATTGACAGTATGTATCAAGAATGATGCTGTAAGAAAGATCATTCATACCCAATTGATGCTGCGCGTCAAAGTTAGCCGTTAGCTACTGGTTTCTTTCAGCGATGAACTCCTCCAGTTAGGCAATGCTGGAGGAGTTCTTTTTATCCGATATGACTCATTTTATTGTTGCGGACATCCGATTGCGGATTTAATTCCGACAGCGCTTGACCCTAACTGCCTGCATTTCGGCCACCCAATTCTGCAAGATGAATTTCATGTTAATTTTGTTCATCAAATATTTCGCACTTAGTACACAAATGTACCATTAGGTACAATTAGAATACCGTGTTGCTGGTGACGGTACAGCGGCGCCAGTTGCTTTCCAAAATCAGTTCTAATTAAGCGCATTTAAAACTAGGGAGTTGTCGGTCACTGCTGAAAGTCTTCAAAATCTGGCAGGCCCTTTGCATAAAACCAGAGCGAAGAAGGGATCCCACTCATTACAAAATTTAGGTGTATTGAACATTAACTAAGAAGGAGTTTGGCCATGAAAAGATTCATGCTATTATCTGTAATGATTCTCTCGTTGCTGGGATTGCTGCTGTTCGGCGGCTGTGCCAAGGAATCGCCAAGCGAGCCAGGCAATGGCGATGTCAGCGAATTGGATCAAGCGTACGGTGGTTTAACGACGGCGGATGAATTGCCAGCATTTGGCGATGCGTCCATCGCCGCTGACTTTGATGAAGATCCAGACGTCAGCGATCCTATCACCACCGATCCCGCAGTTACCAGTGCACTGGATTCGGGCCGCGTGGCCGCCTATTTCATTCGCATCACCTGGGGCTTGCTGGAGTTTGATTCTACAGCCACGACTGTTGTAAATTGGAATGGTAGCGCCAGCGTCAATCGCGGCGTTCTCGGCATTACAAAAGCCATCCTGTTCGAGCGCCCAGGCGATCATATCGTCCTGCCGCGCAACAATCGCAAAACAGTGGAGTGGATTTCCAATACCACCACGCATTTTGATGGGATTGCACTAGTGATTATCGATCGCGACACGTCCACTGTTGAAGGCCAATTTACCCTCACCACCCCGCAATACTCCCGCACGTTCTCGTTCGATGAATTGGACTCGCTTGAATTGGTTGAAACGGTCACTGCTCAGGGGCATCAAATCTCGATTCAAGCCTACAAAAAACAGCTTATCCCGCTGGGCGGCGGCTTCCTGGAAGGTCGCTGGGTTAAAACTCGTGCCAACGGCGGCGTTTTTAAAGGCAAATGGATCAATGACGTGGGCACGCGAGCGGGTCATCTGCGAGGCATCTGGGGCGTCAATCGGAAAGGCGAAAAGGTATTTTTTGGCAAATACATTTCGCTCAGCGGCAAATTCAGTGGCCTTCTGGCCGGCAATTGGGGCTATGCCAACAATACTCAAGATGGCGGCTGGTTCGCTGGAAAATGGGTTAATAGAAGTCTAACTGCTGTCGGCACGCTGGCGGGACATTGGAAGGCAAAAGATGACAATCCACGCCGCGGTTTCTTCCAGGGCAAATGGAAAAAGAATAGCTAAACTGCCGAAATTTGGAAGCATCCGCGGGGACTCCATTGAGCTACTTTGGCTCTGATACTTCATTCTGATGCACTCAGGGCGCGGCGATCATCGCTGCGCCCTGGCTTTTTTATAAGAGGAAGATTTATCTCCCCTCCACTGACCGGTCGCTCCAAGCGACCGGTCAGTGATTAGCGCCACCGAAGGTTTTTACTGACCGGTCGCTGCGAGCGACCGGTCAGTCAGGATTGGCCTCATTACCGAATCAGCGCCAGCTTGCGGCTGGCCGCGAATGATCCCGCTTGCAGGCGACAGAGATAGATCCCGCTGCTAACTTCGGTTCCGTTCTGATCCCGGCCGTTCCAGATGATGGTGTGGTGACCTACCGGCATCTGTCGGCAAACCAATTGTTGAACAAATCTTCCATTAATATCATAAATAATTAGCTTGACGAATGCTGGACCAGGCAAATCAAAGCTGATGTTGGTATTCGGGTTAAATGGATTGGGGTAATTTTGATACAGGGCAAAAGCTTTTGATAGTGCTGGAGAGTTGTTGTCTTGGCTGATAGCTGTTTGACCAGCGACCAACCATTCAATCGCTTTTTTAAGAAGATTCGCCGCAATATCGGTTTTGGGCCCAGAAATGCCCTCAAAGCCAAAGGCGAAATAAATCAAGCGTGAGCCATTTGTCTCATTGGAGAATTTAATAGCAGCGCTTTTCTGACTGGGCACATACTTCAAAATTGTTTCGGCCGGAAATAACGGTGCCAAAACATCGGGCGCTGTCTGATTTCCCGCTCCGGCAGTGGGTTGAAGATAAACGAACATTTTATCAGTAATCGGATCACCATTCACGCCGACCATCATTTGGGATTTTGCGCTATCGGCAAGATATTGAGCGTGCAAATAGTCATGGAAAAAGCTTGAATCGCTGGTTGATCCATCTCCAACGAGATCGAAGCCAATATTTTGTCCGGTGAGCAAAAGCCTACCTCCACTATCCAAAAAGTTGGCCAGTAGCGCTTGCTCGGCAGGAGTGATGGTCGTTTCTCTATCATCGCCAGTGAAATAGATAACAGCTCGATAGCGCAGCAATTCAGCGAGGATAGGCAAATCTTTGGTTTTGAGATCCCAGTGTTCGGGATAAATTTCGTTGTGATTCAATGAATTGATAAAATAGTATTCATAGCTAGCGCCATTATCGTCATCGAGCAACAAAATATCCGGCGAGCCGACAATTATTTTAAAGCTATCTATATTAGCATAGCCACCGTCCGCAGTAATATGCAAATAAAACGTTGTTAGATGTGACGCGGTTTGCGGAGCGATAGACACCGAGAAAGGTGTATTTACATTATCTGCTGTTTGATCCCTTCCCAAATCGCCGATAAAAAAATCAGACTGGGAAATTTGTACGCTTGGATCATCATTGGAAAGATGGATTGTTGTTCCCATAGCGGCGAGGCTGGTATTAATACATTCAACGATAACTTTCACAGTTTCGCCAGCATCAGCCATACCGTTATTATTGCCAGCGCTGTCATCGATTAAAAACTTATTAAGCCAAATATAAGGCACTGTCAAGTGGTAAAGCACCGAAGCGCCAATATCGGCTCGGGTGCCATCGGCATCTAATTGGCTATGTGGATCCCCGGCGTCGACGCAGGGCGAATTTTCAGACAGAGTAAAAGCGGCATCGGCAAACAGCGGATCGGCATCAAAATTGCCTGCTCCAGCATAGCCGCCTTGAATTAGATTGAAAGTTACGTTTAATAATGACGCTGGAGAGATCTGGCCGCCGCCAGCCTGGGAATTATCCCAGACAATGTTATTGGTTATGATAGCCTGCCCATTCATCACATAAATTCCGCCGCCGATGCCAGAATTTCCAGTACCGGAGCCGGTTGCTGAATTCCTGACAATAGTATTGTTGATGATGGCGGGCATGTTGCCGCTTGAAATATAAATCCAAATACCTGCGCCACCGTAATCTTCACCGCCGCTATTTTCAGTGATGAAATTTCTGCGAATGATGCCGGGGGAATGAAACAGCACAATGCCGCCACCATAGCGCCCCTTATTATTTTTGATAATATTATTCTCGATCACTGGCTGGCTGTCGCCGCAGCGAATCCCACCACCGCCAGCGCTCGCACAGCCTGCTTTATTGGTCGCTACATTATTTATGATGATATTATTTTTTATAATCGGTGAGGACAGATCCACCAAAATCCCACCGCCCTCGCGATAGAACGACCGATCATGAATGTCCTGCCATCTGGTACCGGTGCCACCAGTCAAAGTAAATCCCATCAGCACCGTCGTGGAATCGTGTCCCGGTCCTATGATAACGCAACTGCCGGTATCGGGATGGCTGGGCCGGCTGCCATTAATTATGGTTTCTGAAATAAAATGCGTCTCGTGATGCAAAATAAAGTGGCTGGCAACCACAAGATTCTTATTGCGGAAATTGATGTTTTCAAAATAGGTGCCGGCAGCTACCAGCACCGTATCACCATTGCTCGCGGAGTTGATGCCAGCTTGAATGGTTGGGTGGTCAGTCGGAACGATTATCACCCTGGGTTCCCCAATCGAGTGCGAAAGCAACGTGACCAAACAGAGCAGCAATAATTTTTTCATGGTCTTTCTCCTCTAATAAATGATTAGTTGAATTTGGAGAAGATAATAATTTTGAAGAAAAAAATCGTCCTGATTCATGAAATAGGACTTTATTTTAAAAAAAATATGAAAAAATTTTAGCAGACTATTTCAGAAGTCCTCTTCGCTATTGGGTGGGCGTCCTCTCTGTTTGTTCTTTGAAAACACAATGGGGTCCGGTTTAAAAAAAGATGTTTACGGTTCGCCAATCGGTCGACCAATTTTAGCAAATCGATTCTATTGAACCTAACATTAACAGATCCTTTAGTGAGCGGATGGCGAAGACCACAGCTTTTAGAAGGCACTCATATTTCTACAAAATTCTTTTGAATGTCAAGCTAATTTTGGGCGGGATTATCTTCTCGGCTGGTCGAAGAAGTCAAACTTACACTGACCGGTCGCTCGTAGCGACCGGTCAGTCATTAAGCCCACTAGAGGTTTTTACTGACCGGTCGCTGCCAGCGACCGGTCAGTAAGGATTTTCAGCTTTAACGTACCAGCGCTAGCTTGCGGCAGGCCACGAACGATCCGGCTTGCAGCCGGTAGATATAGATACCACTGGGCAGTGCCTGGCCATCGGCATCCCGGCTATCCCAGCGCACGATATGCTCGCCAGCCGTTTGCTCATGGTCCACCAGAGTTCGCAGCTCCCGGCCCAGCAGATTGTAGATTTTCATCGTGACCTGGCATGCCTGGGGCAACTGATAGCAAATTTCGGTTTCAGCATTGAACGGATTGGGATAATTGGAGGCCAAAGAAAATGATTGGGGCCGGCGAATCAGCGCCGTGGCGGCAGCGTGTTGCATGGCCTGCGGCAATAGCTCCGGCGTTGGCTGTAGCAATCGTTTGACAATAGTCACCAGATCATCGGTCGGAAAGTTCTGCGCCAGTTCTTCGAGGCAGCGTTCGGCACTGACATCATCTTTTAGATCAAAATGGTACAGATCAATTAGGTCAAATAGCACATTTTTATAAGTGAGGCTCCCTTGGAATAAGCGATTGCAGCGAATGTCTTCCAGCGTAGCCAGCGCCGGTTAATAGTTACGTTGTCCGATTTGCAGCAGCGCAATGATGCGTCGGGCGGCTGCGCCAAGCTCCCGCTCGCTGTGGCGGGTGATCTGCTGGGCGAGCCAGCTCGAAAAATTGGCTTCCTGGGTCCGCCGGGCAATGCGCCAGCGCAACGACTGGGCATGTAAAGCGGCCGGAGCCGCCGGGTCCG
>JAPDQM010000047.1:0-27868 GCA_034505795.1 Candidatus Zhuqueibacterota bacterium | reverse complement strand
GCCGAATAATCGGGCCATGATTCCGTCATTATATCGGGATAAAACTCGGGCGACATCTTTCACCGCCTCTCGGGTGCCAACGCCTATATCGTTCGGGCCCAAATAGAGCGCATGTCCGCCCAATTGAAACATGCCCACTTCGAACGAAATTCGTGTCCGTGCTGAAGGCTTGGCAAAGACCATGGCCAGCGTTTTGCCTTTCAACAGATGATGCGGTTCGCCCCGTTTGGTCTTCTCTTTTAACTCTTTGGTCAAATCGAAAATCTCGAAAATCTCATCTTTGGTCAATTCTGCAATGGAAAGAAAATGTTGGTTCACTGGTAACTCCTGCTTTTCATATTTTTTATTCTATTTTGGCATCTTATAAAAAAGGGTAGCATATAAAAAAATCCAAATCTCAATACCTCAATTCCAGACCTGTCCGACTGCTGGCGGAATACAATCCAAATTTCAAACCATTTCACCACCAATGCTATTAGTTACTAACTGAAATAGCACTTGCTTTTTCATTTAGAATTTGAAAATTGGTAATTCAAATTTATTTGGAATTTGGGATTTGAATTTTGGCGCTTTAAAGAATATACCGACTCAAATCCTCATCCTCAACAATATCCTTCAACGTTGTTCTCACCAGCTCGGCGGTGATGGTAATATTTTTATATTTCTTGCTGGGGACTTCAAATAAAATATCTTCCAGCAGCGTCGTTAGAATGGTATGCAGTCGACGAGCGCCGATATTTTCGGCTCGTTCATTCACATCACTGGCAATTTGGGCAATTTCGCGTATCGCATCGTCTGTAAATTTGATATTGACGCCCTCGGTTTTCAGCAGCGCCGTGTACTGTTTGATCAGCGCATTCTCCGGTTCGGTCAAGATTCGGACGAAATCATCTGCTGTCAAACTGTCGAGTTCCACGCGAATCGGAAAGCGTCCCTGCAACTCCGGAATAAGATCCGAAGGTTTGGAGACGTGGAAAGCCCCTGAGGCGATGAACAGGACATGATCCGTCTTTACCATGCCGTATTTGGTCAATACATTGCAGCCTTCGACCACTGGCAGCAGGTCGCGCTGAACGCCTTCTCGAGATACGTCCGGCCCAGTGGTGGCACTTTCGCCGGCGATCTTATCGATCTCGTCCAGGAAAACGATACCAGAATTTTCAACTCGCTGGATTGCCTCGCGAATCACCTCTTCCATGTCGATCAGTTTCTGAGATTCTTCTTGTGCCAAGTACCGCCAGGCTTCGGGAATTTTTAGCCGGCGTTTTTTGATCTTCTTGGGAAACATCGGCCCCAGCAAATCCTGAATATTGACACCCATCTCTTCTACACCCATGGGCGAGATGATTTGCATCATCGGAAAGGTTTCGGTGGGGACATCGATTTCCACGGTGCGCTCATCCAGTGCGCCAGCGCGTAGTTGCTCCCGGAATTTTTCTCGCGTGCGGTTCCACTTAGCCACTTGCTCGGGTTGGTCATCCAATGCCCGGCGGTCTGTTTGTTCCATATTGGGCAATGGCGGCAATAATAGATCGAGTAGCCGTTCCTCGGCCATTTCCTGGGCCTTGGACTCCACAGCAGCGGTTTTTTCGTTACGTACCATGGCTACGCTGAGGTCCACCAGGTCGCGAATGATGGATTCTACATCACGACCCACATAGCCAACCTCAGTAAATTTTGATGCTTCCACTTTAACAAACGGTGCATTAGCCAACCTGGCCAGACGGCGAGCGATCTCGGTTTTTCCAACACCAGTCGGTCCGATCAAAATGATGTTATTAGGCATGATTTCTTCGCGCAAGGCTTCATCCACCTGCTGCCGGCGCCAGCGATTGCGCAGGGCAATGGCTACCGATTTCTTCGCTTTATCCTGACCAATGATGTACTTGTTTAGAGCTTCGACAATTTGTTTCGGAGTTAATTCATGATTTGATTTTTTCATTAATATCCCGCAGTCATATTCAATTATAATTCTTCCACGATCAAATTGGAGTTGGTATAGATGCAGATAGAACCGGCTATTTTCATCGCCTCTTCTACAATTTGTCGGGCGCTAAGATCGGTATGTTTCACCAGCGCTCGAGCGGCTGCCAGGGCATATGCGCCGCCAGATCCCAGAGCGATCAAATTGTCGTCAGGTTCAATGACGTCACCGGTGCCAGAAACGAGGTAACTGTTGTGCCTGTCCATCACTGCCAGTTGCGCATACAATCGCCGCAGGTAGCGGTCGGTGCGCCAATCTTTGGCTAACTCCACCACCGAGCGCGACAGGTTACCATTGTACTGCTCCAGTTTTGCTTCAAATTTTTCAAATAGCGTCAGCGCATCAGCCGTGGCACCGGCAAAACCTACCAATATGGAATTGTTGTACATTTTGCGAATCTTCCGAGCACCTGATTTGACAACCGTATCCCCAAAAGTCACCTGTCCATCACCGGCCATGGCGACCTGATTTTTGTGATGAATTCCCAATATCGTCGTCGATCGAAACATCTTCTATCTCCTCTTCGGCAATTAAATCTTCCGTCGCAAGCGCGATACCGGGATATTCATCTGCTCCCGGTATTTGGCAACGGTTCGTCGTGCGATGTCAAAGCCATCTTTTTTCAGCAATTCAACAATCTTTAGATCGTTCAGCGGTCGCTTGGGGTTTTCGGCATCAATGATTTCCTTGATGCGATTTTTCACTTCTTTATTCGAAACGTCCTCTCCATCCTGTCGTTTGATTTTTTCACTAAAAAAATGCTTTAGCTCAAACACACCAAAATCGGTCTGAACATATTTGCCATTCGTCACCCGACTGACTGTGGAAATGTCCATACCAATGTCTTCAGCCACATCCTTGAGAATCATTGGCTTCAGGTAGTTGGTCCCCTTATCGAAAAATTCGTACTGTCGCTTAATGATGGCCTCTACTACCCGAACAATGGTCACCCGTCGCTGATGAATGGAGTTGATCAGCCAGCGGGCAGACTCCAGTCGGTTCTTGATGAACTCTTTGGTTTTCTTGGAGGTCTTTTTCTTGTCCAGCAGCAGTTGTTTATAACTGTTGTTGATCCGCAGATGCGGAATATTCCAGTCATTGAGGATAACTTTAAATTCGTCGCCATCTTTCTGGACAATGACATCTGGCGTAATGCTGGTTTCATAAACATTCTGGTAACCCTCACCGGGTTTTGGGTTCAGGCGAGTGATGATATTCAGAATCTCTTTGAAATCCTCCAGCGAGATATCCAGCTTCTTGGCGATCTTTTCAAATCGTTTATTCTTAAAGTCATCGAAATGTTCTTTGATGACGGTAATGGCCAGGGCATTGGGCTCGGCTGATTCCTGCAATTGGATGAGCAAGCATTCCTGGAGATCGCGAGCCGCGATACCCAGCGGATCGAAGCGCTGAATGATCTTCAATACCTTCTCGACCTCGGCCTCGGCCACGCCCAGATTATTCGCAATGAATTCAACGCTCACGGCGAGATAACCCACCTCGTTGATGTTCCAGATGATATATTCACCGATCATTAGCTCCTTTTCACTGAGATCGGTCATGTGCAGTTGACTTAACAGGTATTCGGGCAACGTGGTTTGATTGACCTCAGGCCGATCGAATGTCTCCGCACTTTCATCTTTCGGCGGTTTGATTTCATAATTATTTTCATCGTTCAGAATCGTGTCCCAATCGATCTCATCGCGATCCTCGTCATACTTAGTCTCTTCTTCCCATTCCCCATCATTTTCAGGTTCTTCCTGCTTGAGCTCCAATTCCTCGGTTTTCATTTCGGTTTCCAGCTCCTCGTCCAACTCCTCCTCCATTTCCAGGTCCTCTTCGAGAAGGGGATTTTGTTCCAACTCCAATTTGATTCTCTGTTCCAAACTCAAAATTGGCAGTTGCAACAACGTGGATAGCAGAACCTGTTGGGGCGACTGTTTCATGTACAGCCCCATTCGCTGAGAAAGATTAACGTTTATCATGGTCCTTTGATTCCTCTACGATCAGCGATTGTTTGAAGTGCCAGGTTGATTTTAACATGATTTGATTTCCTCATATTATGCCAGTCAGGCTATCGATCCAGGCGAAACTTCTCACCCAGATATAGCCGTCGGGTTTCAGGATCATTGGCTAAAAATTCAGAACTACCCGATTTTAGCACCACTCCTTCATACAGCAAATACGCCCGGTCGGTAATGGAGAGTGTTTCGTGCACATTGTGATCTGTAATCAAAACACCAATGCCTTTTTTTACCAGCCCCCGCACGATGTTTTGAATATCTTCCACCGCGATGGGATCGATGCCGGCAAACGGCTCATCCAACAAAATAAATTTTGGCTTGGTCACCAACGCCCGGGTTATTTCCGCCCGCCGTCGCTCGCCTCCAGACAGCGTATAGGCGCGGTTGTTCGCCAGATGCGAAATGTTCAAGTCGCTCAACAGCTCCTCCAGCCGTTGCTTTCTCTCCTCGCGGGATAAAGGCATAGTCTCCAGAATGGCCATCACATTTTCGGCGACCGTAAGCTTCCGGAAGATCGAGGGCTCCTGCGACAGATAGCCGATCCCCAGTCGCGCTCGTTTGTACATTGGTAATGCCGTAATGTCTTGACTGTCCAGATATATCGTCCCCTTCGTTGGCCGAATCATACCAGTAATCATATAAAAGGTCGTGGTTTTCCCAGCCCCGTTGGGTCCCAACAGTCCGACAATTTCGCCCTGTTTCAGATGAAGACTGACCTCATTGACGACCGTCCGTTTCGAATAGATTTTTACCAGCTTTTCCGCTCGTAGCGTTAATTCCAATTCCATAATCACTTTGTCGTTTGCTTTCCTACCAACTGTGGTGGGAAATAAGTCCCAACTGAGAGTTGAGGCTTACTTTCTACCACAATCCGCTGGATTTTTCGATCTGCTAAATAGACCGTAATTTTGTCGCCGACAATTCTGTTTCGTCCTTTGTCTTCGTTGTCTTCAACAATGGTATATTCGCTGGTGGCCTGGTTTTCGACCATGACCTGCACCAGTTCATTGTTCTCGAACAGCATTATAATTTGCTGGCCGCTAAGAACATTTACTCGCGGGTCAACGCCGGTGGTATCGACAGGCGAAGTCACTACAGCCTGCCCTTCCACGATTGCCTGCCGCAGGCGATTTTTTTGGATAAACAATCGGATCGTCTCTCCCGACAGCCGATCCGATCCCTGCCAGGCTTTAGGTTTGATTTTTAAAAAAATCTCATCACGCGTTCGATAAAATTCGGCCTGTCCACAAATGGCATTCGCTTTTGACTGAAAGATGCGCACACTATCAGTGACCACCGCTCGATCCCCACCATCATATAATTCCATTTGCATGCTGGTGATGCGGATTTCCTCTTTGCCAGTGCTGTCGTGTTTAATGAAAACCGGCTGGCCGGTGATGCGGGCATAATCGCGGCGATTGTCAAATTCCGCCCACTCTCCGAATATTACAATATAATTCAAACTATCTTTAATTACAACACTTTTTTCGGCTGTTACACGATCTTCTAATTTGTTATAGGTCACCAGTTCTGCTGTAATCTGCTGCAGTGTGTCCCGCAATAACACATGTCCCAGGGCTTTAAATATTTGTGACTGATCATAATAGAAAACCCGGTCAGCTACCAATAATTTATTGCGATCATAAACCCGCACATTTTCTTCGATAATCGTTTCATTCGCATCTTTCCAATATTTCGCCCGGCCACAGAACATTTCAGCCGTACCTTGCTTAAAATGGACGTTGCCGACCAACTCGAGCAAGCTGCCGCGTGACGTACGAGAATTCTTCATCGTATCGGCGTGAATGATCTCTAATTTGTCTGCCGTCGCTGGCTGACCGAATAACTTCAGCGGCGCCAATACCAACATCCAGACGCCAAGCCATCTTCTATATCGCGTCATCATTTCCTATTCTCTGTTGAATCGAAACGCACAGGTTGAAATGCGGCTGAATCGCTTGATCGCTTTTTGCGTTCCAGATTATAATTCAGCGGTAGTCCGCGACTGGCTTTGCCGGAAAATGAAATGATCCGCCAATTTTGCAGGTTCTGATCCGATTCGAATCCCTGGCCGTAAAATGTGTCCTGTTCGGCGGTAACGATGGTCACAAAGTCATTGGACACAATTTTTTCGATATTGTTATCCCACCGCAGCCGTTCCGTGGTCAGTGTGATGCCAGTGTCGGAAATCACGGTGACATTGCCGAAGGCCTCGATATCGTTGGTGGCTTCATTCAACCTTCCGCTATCGGCTGTCAACTTCGACGTGTGGAGGCCTTTTTCATTGAAAAAATCGACCTGCACCCCTTGTTCGAACTCGACCACTTTTTTCTTCTTGAATTGCTGCATGTGACCATAGTGGATGGTCGCATTTACAACTCCATTGCGACTCGAGGACACGGTCGAATTCCAGCCCTCTTGATCCGGATATTCCGCTGTATTGCTACCGCCTGCTACTGGCTTTCGTTGGCAGCCAATAGCAATCAAGAGCAAACCTTCAAGTAGCAACAGGTAAATTGATTTTTGAAGATTAAGATTCAACACAATTCATTTCCCTTGGTTGCGGCGAATTGTTTGCCTGGTTGGATTATTGACCCATTGCCGCTATCCGCTATCTCGAATTAGCCGTTGGTGGCCTGGTTTTCCAGCGCTCGTGCATCCATACCCATTGCGTGGGGTATTTGCGAATGAAGCGCTCGAGAGCCGCTGAGCACGCCTGCGTGTTATCAATCCGATCCCGCTCCGGGTTACCAGTAATGATTAGCGGTATCTCCGGCTCTATCTCTACCAAATGGCTGCCATTTTTTAGTGAGTGAATGGCCATCGGCACAATTGCACAGCCAGTTTTCAATGCCAACAGGACCGGCCCCACCGGTGTATAGGCAGGCGTTCCCAAAAAATCGACAAAGACACCATCGACATGTTTGGTGTCCTGATCGATTAAAATCCCAACGATTTCGTTTCGCTGCAGCGCCCGAATAATTTCCCGAGTGGCGCCCCCGCGCGCGATGTATTTCAGGCCGGCTGACCGTCGATTCTGGACAACCAGTTCATCCAGCCGCGGATCATAAATCGGCGCACCAACCACGTTCACCACATAGCCCTTCATCGCAATGAACGCACCCATCAATTCCCAGTTGCCAATGTGTCCGGTGAGCGCGATCACGCCCCTGCCTTTTTTTAGGGCGGCATCGAGATGCTCAGAGCCACACCATTTAACAAAACGATCAACATTCGCGGCATTAAATCGGCTCAGCGCAAAGGCATCGGCCATGTTGCGGCCAAGCAGGAGAAATACCGACTTAGCCAGCCGATGAATCTCCTGCGAACTTTTGGTCTGCCCATAAACCTTTGTCAGGTGCTGGATCGTCTTGCGGCGCTCACTGGGCACAAGATAGAAGCCGATAAGTCCCAACGTTTGCATAAACTTTATAGCCGTTTGGCGGGACACGCTTCTCAGCCAGCGGAGGCCAAATCTCACCAGCACAAAGATAAGCCAATTTTTGATTTTTTTTCGTGTGCGACGCCAATATCCGGTCACAAAATGCCTGCCTCCAGAATATCGTGAATATGAACGATACCTCGGGGCCGGCCATCGTCGTCGATGATGATCACCTGCATGATGCTGAAATCTTTCATCAATTTAAACGCGTCAACAGCCAATGTCCCGAGCTTGACGGTTTTGGGCTGGCGATTCATTACTTCCTGCGCCGTCAGACTCCAGACATCCATCTTTTTTTCCACCAGGCGGCGCACATCACCGTCGGTAATAATTCCCAGTAACATACCACCGTCATCCACCACGCAGGTTGCTCCGAACCGTTTCGATGTAATCTCAAAAATCACCTGCTCCAATGGCAAATCCGGCTTCACTTTAGGCAAGCGCTCACCAGTGAACATGATCTCTTCAATTTTTAACGACAGCATCTTTCCCAGACTGCCGCCAGGATGAAATTTGGCAAAATCTTCCGGGCTAAAATGACGCTTCTCCAGCAAGGCCACTGCCAAGGCATCGCCCATGACCAACGCGGCGGTGGTGCTGGAGGTCGGTGCTAAATTGAACGGACAGGCTTCTTCTTTGACGCTGACATCGAGGACGATATCGCTGCGTTCTGCCAGCCGGGAACGGCGATTGCCGGTGATGGTAATTATGGGGACACCCATCCGCTTGAGTACCGGAAAAATCTGGAATAACTCGCTGGTGTTGCCGCTTTTAGAAATACAGATCACGATATCATCTTTGTGAACTGCGCCAAGATCACCATGCATGCCCTCTGCCGGGTGCAAAAACATCGCCGAGGTACCAGTGCTCGTCAACGTAGCGGCAATTTTTCGAGCAATGATGCCGGATTTGCCCATGCCTGAGACAATTACGCGGCCTTTACCATTGACAATTAATTCTACAGCCCGTGCGAAATCCTCATTGATTCGCTCCTCCAGCGCCGCAATGGCCTGCATTTCCTTTCGAACAACGTCCTTGCCGATACCAATTATGTGCTGAAAATCAACCTGTTGTACTGGCGTTTCCATATTTATTTTTATTCCGTCTGGGCTTTTTTCTGTTATCTATCCACGTTGTTGCTCAACCGATCAGTTATTCTCATTCCGGCAGATGGCTACTCTTATAATAGGAGCTTTTTAATCAGTCATGCCTATTGTAGACCTGTTGCTGGCTGCTGCAACTTCGGAATGGGTACGGTGCCTTCGATCTGCACATGGACCGAATCCACGCCATAAAGCCATGGCTTGCCAGCAACATAAGCCTTGGCGATGAGCAAAATCGGTCCTGATAGCGTAGTTACGTTCCACTGCGTAAATTCATAAGGCAAGGTCCGATCTGTAAACAGCAACGAATCCGCGCCCATCCATACTTCCACTCGATCAATAGGCCACTCATAGGTAACCCTCACCTGGATCGTGTAAAAACCAAGTCCGATTATGACCTCGTTCTCCACCGGTCGGGTGAAGGTCACCACCGGGCCTTCATCGCTGCGAACGTCCACCATAACCAGGGCGCTGGCCTTGCCATTGTTTTCATCAGTCACTTTGACCCTTAGCGGGAAACGACCGGAGTAGGCCGGTGCAATCCACTTGACGGTGCTGCCAAGGTTGGAAATGAACTGTCCTACACCCGAACATTCCCAGTTGTAACTTAACTCATCCCCGTCAGGGTCTTCAGCCACAACGCTGGCTGTGGTGGTGTCCTGAATACCGATTTCGGGTGGATCAACCGTGATCGATTTGATCATCGGAGCGCGATTCTCCAGCTTGTCTACAATTCCACAAACCAAGACTGACAGACCTAACCCGGCAATTCCGATAAGCTGATATGTCTTCATGTTCGCCTCCTCTGATTATAGCTTTGCCACCTGGTAGATTTCCTTTGCTGGATGATTCCTGCGCTGGAGCATGACGATGGCAAAGATGTTATCGGGATATGAAAATTGCTCTAAGGCCTCTGTCAGAGTGAATGATAGCACTTCCCCCTGCTTCATCCGCGTGATCGTCTCCAATGGCAAAATTTTTCGAACGACGTGCCGATAGCGGGGTATTCCCAGGTCCTCGTAGAGAACTACCACGAGTGTGGCTTCACCCTCCCATGAACTGCTGTAACGAGCCAACCAGAATTTAAGCTGAACTGAATTATTAATTAATTTTTTAGATCCCTCAATACCAAAATAGCTTTCTTTTCCCAGCAGACTTCGAGCGGCTTCGGTATATCGTAGCTCAATTTGCTCGTGCGATGCACCTTGAACCCGAGTGGCGCTGCCATTGAACATGGCGTCGGGGATGCCTCGCTCGTTGGTGTTGGGCACGTATTCATAATAGCGTTGATTACAAGCCTCCAGCGCATAAGGGTCATTATGCTGGCTTGCTTTGTTGATGACGTGATATTCCAGTACCAATAGCTGCTGGTTGAATTCCGCTTGCTGACTGATCTTCTCAATTGCCTCCAGCGCATAGTTGCAGTAATCATAACCTGTGCTATCGTTGACGAATAATTCTGCAACGATGGCCTGATCGACATAGCTGCCGGCATTTTTGGGATCCAGGGGATTGTTTCGATCCAGATCGGCACAGGTTAGCCACAGTAATGATAGCGAGATGACGGGAAAAATTGGTTTCACTTTTCAGCCCTCCTAAACTTGTCTGAAAATTATTCCACCACCGCCCGGATGCTAACCCACCATGTCATCCTACCTGCTGTTTATTACGATACGACTTAGTTGCGCTACGCGTCGAACAGAAATTAGTTGCCATTGGTTTTGCTTGATGCGAAAAATGAATTTATCAAGTAAAAATAAGGCTCAATTGAGCGCACCATGAAGCGCAGGATGTTAATCTTCTCGTCCCAAACTGGCGCTCAGAAGCGGAATCCAATTCCCAGCCGATAGTTGCCTTCCTGCCAGCCAATGGCCAAATGCAGGTCCAGAGCACTATCATGCGGCATTCCATCTATTCGGCTGGCATAGATTTGATTATTTTCGTCCCTACTTTTTATCCAGAGGATCACCGTAGTCCAGGCGATAGTGCCAGTGGCCCACAGCATGACATTGCGTGCCTGATAATAGTTATTGGCGCGACCATAATAGCGATCGAATTCATTCAACCGATCGGCCTGATGATAACGATCGAAATTGGTGCGATATTGCATGTGCAACACCGTTGTGGCCAGTGCCATCGCTGCCGTGGTGCCCAATCCCCATTCCCATCGATAACGATGAACCTGTGTTGCCGACTGATGTTGTCCCTTGCCGGTCAGGTCAAAAATGAGATTTTGCGCCAGGAGTCTGATCATCGGCTCCAGATTTCGCTCATCTTTGCCGGTAACCTTTTCGCCTACGATTTGGCCAGTGGCTACCCTGATGACATGCACGTCGATGCGTAGCCAATACGACGGATTGGTGATCTCACCGTGGATAATATACTCGGCGCCAGCCAATTTGCCAATTTCCTGCGCCGCTTGATTTTCGATGACGCCAGCCTGTACCAGTGCTTGCTCCGCCAGAATGCTTTCGATTTTGCTGCGCTCCAGAACCTCGATTTCTGCTGAACGAGAGAGTTCTGTTTTGAGCATCTCCGGGATGATTTGCAGTAACCGATCGTAACCGAAAGCCGAGCTATTATTCTTAAAATCCATTACCGCTAACGTTATTTTAGAGGATGAGGCCTCTTGCCAGGCGCGCAACGACCCAGCAACGGTCAGACCCAGCAGGCTGACCATCACGCAAATTTTGATCTTGCCATCCATACGACAATTCTCTCCCTCCTGATTCATCCAACGGTCAGTAGGCTTTCATTGACCACAGCAATGATTAAAAAGTGCTCAGGTGTAAACCCAAATCCGAGCTTTTAGCGCGGTCATGTCCGCAGAAAACTGCCACGGGACATCTGAACGATTTGTATTGGTGAATCTCGAATGCCGCAAATAGCGCCTTCAGCGCAACTTTGGCCGTATACGGCGATCTCAAAAATCCCACTTTCCTTGATGCTTCAGTATCAACTCGATCACCTCCCTTACCGCACCCTTGCCACCGGGACGATGGGTGACGAAAGCTGCCACAGCCTTCACCTCTTCTCGTGCATCATTGACAGCACAACTTAGGCCCGCCTTTTTTAAAATGGGCAGATCTGGCAGGTCATCGCCCACGTAGGCAATTTCCTCGTCATGCAATTGAAGTTGACGTTTGATCTGTTCGTAAGCTTCAAGCTTGTTCTGCCGACCCTCGTAAAGGAGGTTGATCGCTAACTCAGCGCAGCGTCGTTTTACGGCCTCGGAGCTTCTACCGGTAATGATACCAACTTCAATGCCATTGGCTTGCGCCAGTTTAATTCCCAGGCCATCGTGGATATGGAATACTTTGATTTCCTCATTCGCCCCAACGAGGATGATACTGCCATCGGTGAGAACGCCGTCCACATCCAGTAGCAGTAATTTGATCTTGCTTATTTTCTCTTCGAGTGACATCAGGCTTTCTGCAATTGATCAATAGCTTGAAGTTGAACCAACAATTCTCGCAGCCGCGGCAATGGCAACATATTCGAGGCATCGCATAGCGCTTCTTCCACACAGGGATGGGTTTCCAGAAATATGCCCTGCACGCCCACGGCCACTGCGGCCCGTGCCATGGGAAAAATAAATTGCGGCTGACCGCCCGATTTCCCCTGACCGGCCCCTGGCAATTGCAAACTATGAGTGGCATCGAAGACCACGGGATAACCCAATTGCTTCATGATCACCAGCGCCCGAAAATCAACTACCAGATTGTGGTAGCCAAAGGTTGCCCCCCGTTCAGTTAACAAAACTTGGTCATTACCAGATTGCTCCGCCTTAGCCGCAATGGGACCCATGTCTTCCGGGGCCATAAACTGCCCTTTTTTGATATTGAGAGGCCGGCCGGTTTTGGCCGCCGCCACCACGATATCGGTCTGGCGACAGAGAAACGCGGGAATTTGCAGCACATCTGCCACCTCTGCCACAACCGCCGCCTCTGCAGCCGTGTGAATATCCGTCAGAATTGGAATATCAAACTGCCGTTTGATCGCCGCCAAAATATTGAGCCCTTTTTCCAGCCCCGGACCGGTGTATGAATCAAGACTCTGCCGATTGGCCTTCAGATACGATGACTTATAGATGTAAGGAATACCAAGCTCGCTCGTAATCTTGACGATTTCCTCTGCGGTCTGAAACGCAATTTTCTCAGTTTCGATCACGCAGGGACCAGCAATCAGAACGAATGGCGAGCGATCGGTTATGACAAAATTTTTAATTCGAATCGTTTTCATGTGTCAAGTGATTTTCAAATTTTCCTGGTTCAATTTCCGTATGAGCAATGCTTGAGCGAAACATTGATTATGATCGAATCACGGCAAATCGGGTACTGGTTTTGCGATCAATTGTTCCGAGGCAGCGGCTGCCATACAAAAGAACCGCCGAATCGGTATTGGATTTACCCCACGCTTTCAGCATTAAGATTCCAATCGCCCTTGCCTCATCGACCGCGTCATGGCAAATACTGAGGAAAACGATCAGTTGAACATGTGAGGGATTTTAGCCTGAACATCCCTTCGTTATGTTCAGATGTTGTCGTCAAGAGCGATGATTTTTCTGATATTTCAACGCCGCTTTCACAAAGTCCCGAAATAATGGATGCACGTTGAGTGCGCGCGATTTCAATTCTGGATGAAATTGGGCGGCCACAAACCAGGGGTGATCTTTTAACTCGATCATCTCTACCAGATCTAATTCCGGATTCAGACCGCTCATGATCATACCTTGCTGCTCCAGCAACTCGCGATATTTGTTATTAACTTCCAGGCGATGACGATGCCGCTCGGAAATCCGCTCCGTGCCATAAGTCTCATAGGCTTTGGTGCCTTTTCGGATGAAACAGGGCTGAGCACCAAGACGCATGGTGCCACCTTTGGCCTTGATTCGCTTTTGTTCTTCCATCAAATCGATGACCGGCTGCGGTGTGGCGTCATTGAATTCGGTGCTATTGGCTTGATTCAAGCCACAAACATGCCGGGCAAATTCGATGACTGCACATTGCAGTCCAAGACAGATGCCAAAATAGGGTACCTGATGTTCGCGAGCATAACGAGCAGCGTTAATTTTGCCTTCAATCCCGCGACTGCCGAATCCGCCGGGAATGAGTATACCGCAAACATCTTTCAGCAATTCCTCTGCACCGTGATTTTCCAGTAGTTCCGAGTCAACCCAATTCAATTTTACTCGAGTATGATTGGCGACACTGGCATGAATGAATGCTTCACAGATACTTTTATATGAGTCATGCAATCCGACATATTTGCCGCAGATGGCAATCGGCACCTCAGAATCCGGATGCTTCACCTTGTGCACAAATTTTTCCCACTCATCCAGCGCCGGTTTATGACAGTTGATATTCAATAGATCAATAATGATGTCATCGAGGCGCCCTTGATGAAACATCAATGGTATTTCATAAATGGTTGAAACGTCTGGTGCATCGATCACCGCTTCAAAAGGCACGTTGCAAAACAGGGCAATCTTGCGTTTCAAGTCTTCAGCCAATTTGGTCTCTGCCCGGCATAGCAAAATATCCGGTTGAATACCAATTTCACGCAGCTTCATCACCGAGTGTTGGGTGGGCTTGGTCTTCAATTCGCCCGCAGCCCGGATATAGGGCACCAGGGTTAAGTGAATGTTGATCAGATTCCGCGGGCCGACATCCAATCGCAGTTGACGAATTGCTTCCAAAAATGGCAGGCTTTCGATATCGCCGACCGTGCCACCAACTTCGGTGATTACGACATCCGCTTTCTCCTGGCCATCCGCCAGATCCATGATGCGACGCTTAATCTCATCGGTGATGTGCGGAATAACCTGCACAGTCTTGCCGAGATAATCGCCGTTCCGCTCCCGCTTGATCACCGTATAGTAAATTTGACCCGTTGTGGTATTATTCCGTCGGGTCATATTCTTATCCAGAAACCGTTCGTAATGTCCCAGATCCAGATCCGTCTCCGCACCATCATCGGTCACGAAAACCTCCCCGTGCTGATAAGGACTCAACGTGCCCGGATCGACATTGATATAAGGGTCCATTTTCAGGATCGTCACATTCAGACCACGGGACTGCAACAGCGCCCCAATGGATGCTGAGGCGACGCCTTTGCCCAGGGAAGAGACCACTCCCCCGGTGACAATGATGAATTTCGTTGGATGTTCTCGGCTCAACCCATCCTCCCGGATAAATACGTTTCCACTTTTTGAATATCTTCAGGGATATCAACTCCGAATGAGCGCCCTTTAGTAACGGCTACTTTTATTTTATAACCATTTTCCAGCACTCGAAGTTGTTCCAATTTTTCAATCTGTTCCAATCTCGACTGAGGCATGGCTACCAGTTGCATCAAAAAATCGCGACGATAAATGTACATGCCGATGTGTTGGTAATAATCTGCTTTTGTTAACCAAGTTTCCCCTGGCGGCTCATCGCGGAAAAAGGGAATAGCCGCTCGGGAGAAGTACAGCGCATTAAAATCTTCGTCAACAACGACCTTGGGAATATTGGGATTCATCAAATCGGCCGGTTGCTCGATTTTTCGCATCAGTGTCCCCACCACTGCGTCGGTATTGGCTAACATGAGTTCAACCAATTGATCGATCATCGCCGGCTCGATGGTTGGCTCGTCGCCTTGAAGATTCACCACCAGTGGGCAGTCCAAAGTACGAGCAACTTCGGCGACCCGCTCGGTCCCGTTGGCAGCCTCCGGTGAGGTCATTGTCACCTGTCCCCCAAATTGTTTCACCGCATCATAGATGCGTCGATCGTCTGTCGCTACAATCACTTGATCCAGCCGTTGGGCCCTGATCGCCCGTTCATACACCCATTGGATCATTGGCTTGCCCAGAATATTCGCCAGTGGCTTACCCGGAAAGCGCGACGAAGCATACCGCGCGGGAATGATTCCGGTCGCAGTCATGAGTTGGTGCTCCCTTCTGTTTCCTTCTGGCCGGAGCTATAACGAATTACTCGAGGTACGCTGAAAAAACCCTGATGGGAGGCTGGAGCGTTCATCAAAGCCTCTCTGTTCGTCAGCCCTTCTTCGACGTTATCCTCTCGCATAACATTGGTCAACTCGAGCACATGGTAGGTTGGCGGCACACCGGTGAGATCAAGGCGATTGATTTGGTCGACATAGCTCCGAATTTCGGACAACTGTTGTGCTAACTTTTGTTTCTCATCGTCTGAAAATTTGAGTTTGGCGAGACTCGCCAGATGATCGATGTCAGCTATCGTGAATTCCATTCTAAAATTGTCTTCTCACTTGGAAAATTAGATATACAATCGTTTTTGGGATTATCTGCCCCGGGAACTCTAAATTGTATCGCCATAAATGGCAAAACATTGTGTTGGCAAGATGCAAATCGTTTGGAATTGCGCAGGCAAATGCTTGCCATCTGTAATCAAATGTTCCAGGCGCTCAGGTTCGCCCTATTAATCCCAGTTAATATAAAATAATTCGATCAATTTGTCAAGGATAAACTTGTATCTCGTGGCATAATTTTTGTAATTATCTCAAAGCCGTAATTGCCATTTCACCGCTGTGGCGGTGCATGGCCATGGTGTCAAGTGCCGGCTCATGTCTAAAATAACGTTGGACGGCTGGTTTAAACGAAGGCGCTTGTCGCGAGATATTTGGTGCTGAGGCGATAGCATTGATTCCTGGCCTCAGCGCAAGTCGCAGGCAGAAGCGGGCGAGACCTTTCAGTAGGCGAAGCCAGGAAATTATCTGTCGATCAGGACTTCAATTGGCTTGCCAGCTTGCCAGCCCTTTAACTCGTTCACCACGGCCAGCACATTATTTTTCAGCACTCGCTGCACGAAAGGAACGATAGGAATTTGAATACCGCCGATTTTTAGATGAACATTGGTCTCGTTGATCGTGCAATCATGGTATGATTTCTCGCCTTGGACAATTGCTTCTACCAACTCTCGGCACGTCAAACCGCATAATCGGCAGCAATCATCCTCAACGTACGGCAGCATGGGAAACACCACGCGAGTGGCCAAGGCCCACAATTCATTGGCCGATTCTGCGTTCAACGGATTAAACACACGCAATCCTCGATAATCGGTCAGGCGTTCTCCAATAATTCCAGCAATGGCAAAGGTTCGTCGATCCAGAAAACGATCAACCTCAGCTTCGGTCTTGCCGCAGACGATTTTTGGCAGAGGGAAATGATTCATGCCTTCGACAACCAGCCAATCGGCCGTAATCAGTGAAGCAATTTCTGGAAGACTAAACTGCCGACTGTACATAAAATCCGTTTCCTGTTTGCCTCGAGCGACCACCAGATCAGCTCCGGCCTGACGGTGCACATAGGTGTTCTTGTTGGGCTGCTCCAGTTGGAATCCCTCGAAATGGATGTCTTTGAGCGATGCCACCATGTTACCGCTGGCTTTGAACCGCTGAATCAGCGCACTGACCGTGGTCGTTTTGCCGGTTTGATGAAAACCACAGACCTGGAATACTTTCATCGGGTTACATCTCCATAAGCATTAGTGAATGATCGGTTCACAGTAAGTTTTTTTATCCGTTGAGTATCTTCCGGCGGCCATATGTTAATAGATAAATGATGCCAACGGATATTGCCCGCGGCAATTATTGATCGCCAGCCGTTGGACTTTTTTCCCGTTCGAGCCGCAGGTCATAATGGAATACCGAAATATAGATATTCATAGCAATCATTAGCCAGTGCCCACCCAGATACCAAACGCGTTGGTAGCGACAACCACAACGAGAAGCAGATAGTCCAGCCACCGCAGGGGATAACGCTGGTCAATTATTATCCTTCCTGAAATTCCATAACCCCGTAACTCCAGTGCCAGTGAGGAATACGATGCAAAGTGCATCCCTCGAAAGAGTATGGGGATAAGCAATTTTCGGAACATCAATAGCTTTTCCCGCAATTTCAATTTGCCGACATCGATGCCTCGAAACCGAATCGTCCACAGCCCCCGCTGGGCTTCGTCGAAGACAAAGGGAATGAATTTCAGCGTAGTCAACAGCAATAAACTTAGTTGAAGCGGCAGGCGAATTTTATTCATGACTATTAAAAATTCAAATACCGATGCCTGCGCAAAATAGAATGCCAGCATAAATAGAATCGACAGCCGAATCCATAACAGAACTGCCTCCCGCAGCCCTTCCGAGTAGACCAATGGCATTCCTGCCAGCGACACCAAGACTGCTCCCTGGCGCCGAAAAATGATCTGGAGAAACGACACGACAAATAGCAGCAACCCGAGATGGTAAAAACGCCGCCAGAACATCTTGAATTCCGATGGTGCGCTGATAATGATCCAGAACGAAAGCAACAACAGCCAGATTAGTGGCATCAACAGCGCTTTCGCATATACTGCCCATGCGGTGGCTGAGCCGCCCAACAGGAACATAGTGAGAAAATGCGGCTTGCAAGAACAGGATTTCATATCAGGCTGCTCTCCCAGGTAATCACTTCCCAATCGCCGCGTTCCAGTAACGGCCGACACCATTCCATGTGATTCGCCAGACAGCCAAAGATGAGGACCGGTTGTCGCCCGGATGAGCTATGGTCGTCCATCAAAAAATCTAACACTCGACTAATATTCGGTGGGGACAGACTGGTGGGCAAATAGCCAATGATCAGATAATCTGGCTTTTTGGCCCATTGCGTCAGCAGCCACACCAGCTTGGTTTCGCCCTCGGACAGGGAAAAAGGATTTCGCTGGGCGAGTTCCGAAAGTTGCAGGCGTTGTAGCAGGTCTTCGGCGCGGCGTATATGTTCGGGGAGAGCTTTCAAAGAGTTGCGCGGGGCTGCATAGGCATCGGCAATTTCCATCACGACGGTTTCGCTAAGAAACGTGCCCGGTAGCTTGTTGGGAACCCAGCCGATCTGGCGGCCCAGATCTGGCAATTGGCGAGCGGTCGCGCTCCACAGGCTGTGTTTGCGTCCTTTGTGGAACGGCTGCACCAACTTCTGCATGAGATGCAAGTTAATTTGTTCAGCATCGGCTTGACAGATTAAATAGTGGTGCGTGGCCGGAAAGTTATGGGAAATATCTTTGATCATCTCAACTCCAGCCGTTGATGTTTGATCAACCAGACTGCATCCGTTGGTACATCGATGTGATGGGAAACAAACACGACGGTTCGCTGTTTCGATTTAAGCATCTGAAAAAAGGCCAACCACTGCTGCCGTTGTTGGTCATCGAAGGCATTCAATTCTTCATCGAAAAGAAATAGGGTAGCCCCTTGCAGAAAAAAAATAAAGGTCAATGCCAGAACCTTTTGTGCCCGATCCAGGGCAACGAAGGGTTCATGCATGATATCCGCAATGATTGGGAAAAAGCCAGAAAATTCATCCCGACGAGCGTTGATGTCCGAACGGGGAATGTTCAAAATAGCACTACAAAATAGCATTTCTTGATATAAATTTTCCGTCAGCAAGAATAGCTCCAGATGTACCCCGGGAATGAAAGCAATGGTTGGGAAAAAATGTTTTGGCGATGATTTGAAAATTGATTTTCCGTAGACCAGGATGTTGCCACTTAGAATCTTTCCCCGTTGAAAATGAGGGATCATGCCCGTCATTAGCTGCAGCAACGTTGTTTTTCCCGCGCCGTTTTCACCTTTCAATTGGGCGATTTCGCCGGTATTGAGTTGGCAGCAAATATTCGCGAACAGCGGTTCTTCGCCCCAACCGAACGTTAGATTTTGAATGGTCAGCAGATTCGAATCCATAGTGAATTACTAAAAAATCAATGCTCCAAAGTCGAATCATTAGATTTTGCTGGCGAGAAGATCGGAAAAATTGCTAATAACCAGTTGTAAAGCAGCCAACTCAGATACCCCCCCAATCCGCCAAAAATGACGGCCGGGATGATTGAAATAAGCAATGGGATCCTGGGTAGATGCAAAATCAGGATGCTCACCAGCAAGTTGCCGCTTAAATTGCCCATGGCGGCTGGAACCGTGATTACCCATGGATTTTGCCAATGCCGGATCAATTGATAAAAAATGTCCACAACCAAGCCAGGCACGGTATAGGTGATGAGAGTAAGCACACCGTGCGAACCATAGATGCCAGTCACCAGGATGACCGCACCCTGAATCAATCCCACCAGGGTGGCAGCACCAAAACGTCCAACGACCAATACAGCCAGCATGGGCCAGATCATATAAATGAAACCAGCCATGGATCCGCCTGAAATAAACAGCGCAGAACCTATGAGTTTGAACAGCGGTCCCACGATAGGCTTCAACGCCAAACCACAGGCTGCCATTAAGGCGATAAATACGCCATCGAAGGTTGAGATTTTTCTAAGCATGAAACTCCGTCAAAAATTTTTAAAATTGTTATTAATATAGCAATCCTTCGGCTAAAAGTCAACATCCTTTATCTCACCAATCGAACTCCGATTCTAATCAGCAGGCGAGTGACATTTTCGCTGTATCAGGCATGTTCTGCATCGAAGTGCAAATCTGAGCGCCATTCACTGGCCCAGAATATTGTATGAATGTAGGTAATCCAGCGAGCCCATGAAATCGGCCAATTTTTTTCAAATTATTTCTTGCTGATGTCAATTTTAATAAGTATATTTCAATAGCCTAAAAAAATATTTTTTCTAAATCAATCATGGAACTGTCTGGTCGAATTTCGAGTTTGATTTGAAACATTCAGGTTTAGCAAATTGCTTGCGTTGCATTGAGATTTTGAGGATGGAGGAAAAATGCAAAAACTGTCTGATCGCTTGATCTCTCTGGATGTATTTCGAGGTATCACTATTGCGGGCATGATTCTGGTGAATAATCCGGGTAGTTGGGATCATGTCTATCCACCCCTCCGTCATGCTCCCTGGCATGGTTGGACGCCTACCGATTTTATCTTCCCATTCTTTCTCTTCATCGTGGGGGTGGCGATGTCGCTGTCTTTAACCAAGCGCATTGAGCGCGGAGATTCGCACTGGCAATTGCTGGCCAAGGTGGTCCGGCGAACGTTGATTATTTTTGTGATCGGTTTTTTGCTGAATCTTATCCCCGAATTTAATTTCAAAGAAGTCCGCATCCCTGGCGTGTTGCAACGAATTGCCTTATGCTATTTTTTCGCGGCCATCATTATGATTTATGCCAATAAAAAATTCCAGATTTTCTGGACTGTCTTTCTGCTGGCAATTTATTGGGTTGGAATGAAATTGGTTCCCGTGCCTCAATATGGCGCCGGGATATTGGAGCCTATGGGCAATTTGTGTTGGTATCTGGACAGTCAAATTTTTGCCGGTCACACCTGGAAATATGCTCCTGCCCTCGGCTTTGACCCGGAGGGATTATTTAGTACGCTGCCAGCGATTGCCACCACGCTGTTTGGCATCTTCACCGGCGATTGGCTCCGATCCAAACGCGATCATTATGAAAAGGTGAGCGGATTGTTTGTCGCTGGAGTGTTGGGATTGGTCCTGGGTGAGTTGCTCAAAGGATGGCTGCCCATCAATAAAAATCTCTGGACCAGCACCTATGCCATTTTCATGGCGGGAATGGCATTGATATTTCTGGCTATGTGCTATTGGCTCATCGATATTAAAGGCTACAAAGCCTGGGCCAAACCGTTTATTATCTTTGGCAGCAATGCAATTCTGGTATATAGCCTGTCGTCGCTAATTGCCAAATTAACGGTAACCACCCATTTCACCTTGGCCAATGGCGAAAAAATTGCATTGAAAACTTACATGTATCAACATTGGTTTGTATCCTGGGCTGGCAATACCGAACTGACCTCGCTACTTTACCCGCTGGCTTACAATTTGATCTGGCTGGGATTGATGTATATTTTGTATCGAAAAAATATTTTTATTAAAATTTAATTGATGTGAATAGGCATAAATAATTTCCGCGGAATGCTACTCTGGCGGGTAAATAAGCTTAGAAATTTTTGTTTCCCTTTTCCATAGATAAATATTTTATGAAGGAGGTGGTTAATACGTATCATTCTACTTTCAATTAACCAATAATTCAGGCGATTTTTCATTAGGAGGACACAATGAAAAAAATACTCAGTCTTACATTCGTTTTTGCATTGATAGTAGCCCTGCCGATTTTCCCGCAGGATGCCAAAGTATTTGACGGCAATCGCACCGAGCGGACAGCAGATATTCCCAGTTTTGTCGGATATGTGCCGGATGCCATTGTGGTGAAGTTTGACCCTTCCATCGTAAACCGATTTGATCGTACCCTGTTAGCAGTTGGTGTTACCGGCAATCGAGCAATTGATGTCTTGAATCGAAAATACGAAGCCAGATCGTTGGAGCAGATGTTCCCCGGTGCCCAGGTGAAGTATCTTCGGGGAGAGCAAATCGATCTATCGGGCTATTTCCGCATCAATTTCAGCGGCCCCCAGCGCAGCATCGAGCGGATAGCCTCGGCGTATCAGTCGCTATCCGAAGTCATTAAGGCGGAGCCAATTGGCATTCATACCGTCGACGCGATTCCCAATGACGGTCGCTTTGCGGATCAATGGCATTTGAACCAGGCTAACGACCATGATATAGATGCCCCGGAAGCGTGGGATATTCAAACCGGCAGCGATGGCATTATCGTTGGCGTGCTGGATACCGGGGTGCGCTATTTCCACAAGGATCTGGGCGGTTCGGGTGCTTCGTACTCCAATCCCACCAATGTCGATGGCAACATGTGGATCAATTGGGCGGAAAAAAATGGCACGGCTGGCGTCGACGATGATGGCAACGGTTATGTCGATGATTGGGTCGGCTGGGATTTTGTTACAGGGGCGTCCAATCCACCAGTCTATCCGTGCTGGAGTGGTGAGGATTGCGATACACCGGACAATGATCCCCGAGATTTCAATGGCCATGGAACCCACTGTGCTGGCAATATTGGCGCAATCAACAACAATGGCTATGCGACGGCGGCCCCTTCTGGTGGTTGGGATGCCGATGGCAATGGCGTTAAAGTGATGGCCTGCCGCATTGGCTGGTCGGTCAATGTGTTTAATAAAGGCTATGAAGTGGGTATGGTTCGCATGGATTTTGCGGCTCAAGCCATGCGTTATGCCGCTGACAATGGTGCGAAGATTATCTCCTGTAGTTGGGGCTCCTCGAACTCCGGTGGCATTGCAGATGCAATTAATTATTTTATCGCAGCCGGCGGATTGATTTTCAAAGCGGCTGGAAACGACGGTACTGAGAGCGCCGACTACATCAACGGCCTCGGTAACAGCGCAATTATTTCGGTAGCTGCCACCGATCAAAATGACTGTCTTGCCAGTTGGTCTAATCGCGGCACCTGGGTCGACATCTCTTCCCCCGGCGTAGGTATTTGGAGTCTCTTCCACAACCATAGCGATCCGGCCAACGATTATGTGGCTTCAATGGACGGTACTTCCATGGCCACACCATTGGCAGCCAGCGTGGCCGCGCTCATCTGGTCACAAAATCCATCCTGGAGCGCCAGCCAGGTCCGCCAGAAACTGTTTGATTCGGCGGATAACATTTATAATCTTTCCTGCAATTCATCCTACAATGGCAAATTGGGCGCTGGCCGAATCAATGCTTATAATGCCGTGGCTGGTGGTCAGCCAACTCCGCCCACCATTAGCATCAATGATGTTTCCGTGACCGAGGGCAACTCCGGGACCGTCAATGCCGTTTTTACTGTGACCCTATCGAAGACTCCGGATCAGGAAGTGCGAGTGGATTTTGCCACCGCGAACGGCACCGCCACGGCTGGTACCGATTATGTGGCCAATTCCGGCCAGTTGATCTTCCCGGCAGGCGGTCCTACCAGCCAGACCATCACTGTTGTGGTCAATGGTGATCCAACCGTGGAAAGCGATGAAACCTTTTTCATCAACCTAACCAACCCGGTCAATGCGACCATTGCCGATGGCCAGGGACAGGGCACGATCCTGAACGATGATATCCAGCTCTCGCTTTCGATAAACGATGTCGCCCAACCGGAGGGCAACTCTGGAATTACGAATTTCAATTTTACGGTCACCCTCTCGGCTGCCAGCAGCCAGGAAGTACGGGTGGACTTTGCCACTGCCAATGGCACGGCAACAGCCGGTAGCGACTATGTCGCCACCTCAGGCACCTTAATATTCCCGGTCGGTGGTGCGTTGACCCAGACAGTTACCGTTCAGGTCAACGGCGATCAAACAGTAGAGAGTGATGAAACATTCTTCGTCAATCTTTCGAATGCGGTCAATGCCGCCATTGCCGATGGCCAGGGGCAGGGCACAATCCAAAATGACGATGTCCAGATAACCATTAGTATTAATGATGTGGCTAAACCGGAAGGCAACGCGGGCACTACTAATTTTGGTTTTACAGTGACTCTTTCGGCCACGCCAGGCCAGGAAGTTCGCGTGGATTATGCTACAGCGAATGGTACCGCCACAGCGGGCAGCGATTATGTGGCCACCTCGGGTCAATTGATTTTTGCTGCCGGCGGGGCAACCACCCAGACAATCAATGTCACCGTGAATGGCGACCAGGATGTTGAAAGCAACGAAACCTTTTTCGTGAACCTCACCAATCCTGTGAACGCCACTATTTCGGATGGCCAGGGCCAGGGCACGATTCAGAACGACGATGCCGCGGCCAATTATATGCATGTGGGTGACGTGAAGGTTACCAAGGTAAACCTTACCAGCAAATTATCCTACGGCAAGGCCGAAGTGTTGATTCTGGATGCCAATGGTTCACCGGTAGCCAATGCCACCGTAACCGGACAATGGACCGAGGGTTCATCGGGTACAGTTTCGTTTACCACTGGCTCTAATGGTTGGGGCTCTAATCAAACCAGCAATAAGCGCAATGTCTCTCGCTATTGTTTCAAAGTCACCAATGTCACCAAGACCGACTGGACCTACGATTCTGCGGCGAATGTTGAAAACTGGGCTTGCAGTGATGGCAGTTCGGGTTTGAGTGCGTTTGCACCAGCGCCAGGCGCTGATCCTCAAATGATCACCGATCTGGAAAAAGAATTGGGCGAGGATGTGGTGTTTAGCTATCCCAATCCATTCAATTCCACCACAGCTATCAATTTTTATCTGGGTGAACCAGGTCAGGTTCGAGTGGAAATTTACAATGTTCTTGGTGAGAAGATCACGACACTGCTCGATCGCAATCTTCCGGCTGGTTTGAATACGGTATCCTGGGATGGTCGCAACGCCAGCGGCAATGTAGTGAGCGGCGGCTATTATTTCTATCGAATTCAATTCCCGAATGGACAGGCCATCACGCGGACGATGATGATGGTCAAATAAAAATGGATCGATGGGTCGCCTTAATAGGAAGGTAGCAAAGCTCCAATATCATTCCCGAAAGTCTAATGGATAATTTCCATTGCTAAGGGCAAAGGGCGAAAGCAAGCGCTTTCGCCCTCGGGCCCTATACCTCCTTTTTTTCTCCTCCTTTTTCCTCCTTTTTGGTGATCATTTCATTCGGGTCGCGGTTTTTTGCCCATTGTGATTAAATCTCTCGCTTTTGCTCGGAGAAGAAAATTGAGTCCTCCCCATGTCTGCTAGACCTTCGAGAAATAATGAGAGCTACTAATGACCAGAAACTTCATTCGAAAATTTTTACTATCGCACTTTCACAAATCACTCATATTTTTATTTAGGGCATCCGATCTTCGTTATAGATTCGTATCGGAACTACATTATCTGGTTATAATCATGCCGCCGGATAGTTGATATCCGAAAAGAGCTGGCTGGCATTGGTGAATATCTGATTATCGAATCCCATGCCAGCGATGATTTGATAGTTTTTATCAAAAGGATTTTTGATTGAAAGCAAATTGGAGATAAATTTGAGCCACCTCCTGAAGCTGATCGGCTGATGATAGCTTAATCCCGAGAGCGGCACCGGATAATCACTGCCAAACAATAATCGCTTCGGCGGCACCTTTTTGATAATATCGTCAATAAAAGGCAATCGCAGCGGACCGGAAATGGCTGACAGATCGGCATATAATTGCCAGCCCTGCTTCTCAGACTCCTCCACCAGTTTAAGGAAATCGCGCCAATCATCGTAATAGGCCGGCTTGTCCAACAAATAAAAATAGGGCAGGGCACAATGTGCCACAATGACTCGGACTCCCTGCTCCAGCGCCTTACGAAGATATTTTGGATTATTGAATTTGTTATAGGATTTATTTGAAGTGGGAATTGCATACTCCGGGCCGGCATGGCAGAGTAGTGGCAATTTGTGCGCCGCCAGTTTCTGGTAGAATGGAAGGCATTTGGTATGTTCGGGATTAATCAAGTGGGATGATGGAATCCATTTGCAAAGAACCGCTCGATTTTCTAAACAAAAATCCAATTCCTCTTCCCAATCATTGCGGTAGGGATGCACCGATGCACCAAATAACACCCGCTCATTTTCCTTTGCCAGCGTCGCCACATATTTATTGGGCACATGTAAATGCGTCCGCCTGGGATGCACCTTGCCGCTTTCGTCGTAAACTTGATCCATGGCCAAAAACACGCCCTGTTGCACTTGCTTTGAGCCATTGATTTTGCTGAGCAGATGATTTTTGACTCGATTGATATCCACTTTCTTGAACAACGATTTGGTCATCAACAACATGGCGAAATAGGCAGCCGTCTTTTCAAACTCCTTCGACCAATAACAGCCGCTTTCTTCATCCTCTGGCGCACCAAAATGAATGTGCATATCAATTACCTGACGATTCATTGGGCTTCTCCTTCGAATGGTGAAGTGAATACCACACCGCTTTGAACAGTCACACTAACTGCACTTGATGGCGAGATTTTCTCTGCTTTTGCTGTACTAAATTAGACAAAAAAGCCTGAAGATTTTCCCGACATTATTTTTTATTTTAATGCTTCACAAATGTTTTTTGTTCATCGATTCGATATTTTGCGATCGAGAATTGAGGCTATTGGATCGATTGACTATTGGGTAAATGTTATTGATTGTTTTCACCAGCTTGAATTTAGCTCCGCGCTTTAGGATTTCAAATGCGAATGGATAAAATGCCTTGATAGTTATTTAAAAATTGTATATGTTTAAATAGGCAGCAATCTTGAATTATCTTGACTATCATCCAAAGGAGTTGGATATGAATACAAAAAGGACTTTTGCTGTGCTGATCTGGTTGATGGTACCAGCCATGGTAACGCCAGCAATGCTGGAAGATGAAAGCTGGAAAGTGTTCGATGATTCTGTGGTTGGTGAAGCCAGAATCATTATTGCACCAACCTTTTTGAATTTCCTTCTGGATCCTTCTAATGCCCATAGCGATAGCTTGTTTCCGGCCACCTTCGTTTATAAAAATGCGGCCATTGCCGGAGATAGCGTCCTATTGGTTGGCGTGCGACTCCGCGGCAATACCTCTCGTTTCTCAGCCAAAAAATCGTTCAAAGTGGATTTTAATCATTTCGTACCAGGGAGGAAATTTTATGATCTGGAGAAGATGAACCTGAACGGCGAGCATAATGATCCCAGCATCATGCGCTCGAAATTGTGCTGGGACCTGTTTCAGCAAATCCGCGTCCCTGCTTCCCGCGCCAATTACGTGCGGCTTTACATCAATGACAAATATTTTGGATTGTACATGAATGTGGAGCATGTCGATGATGAGTTTGTTCAGAAGCGATTTGGCAATCAAAATGGCAATTTATATAAATGTCTCTACCCCGCTGATCTGGTTTATCTGGGAGCCGACCAGCAGCCTTATAAAAAATTTCACGGCGATCGCCAGGCTTATGAACTGATGACCAATAAAGATCAAAACGATTATTCCGATCTGGTACATTTCATCGACGTGGTGAACAATACGCCAGCCGCGCGGTTCAAAACCGAGCTGGAAAAAGTGTTCAACGTGGATAATTTTCTAAAATGGCTGGCGCTGAATGTGCTTGTCGGCAGTTGGGATGATTACTGGTATTTGAAGAATAACTATTATCTTTATCATAACACTGCTACGGATAAATTTGAATTCATCCCTTATGATTACGACAATACCTATGGCATTGACTGGGTCGGCAGCGATTGGGCGACACGGAATATCTATCGCTGGGGCAATATGCAAGAGAAGCGCCCGCTGGTGACGAGAATTCTCGAGCTTCCTGAATATCGCTATCGCTACACCCTGTATCTCGAAACTTACATGAACAACGAATTCAGCTTTGAGGTCCAGCAGCCCCGCATCGATCAGCTCAAAGCCATGATCACGCCAGCGGTTGCCGCGGATAGCTTTCGCATTTTGGATTGGGATTTCTCAATTTCGGATTTTCATCAATCGTTCGAGACCTCGGTTCCCACTAAATATAACCACGTCC
>JAPDQM010000046.1:0-28576 GCA_034505795.1 Candidatus Zhuqueibacterota bacterium | reverse complement strand
GGGCGCAGCGGGCGCAGGCGGAGATTATCCGCAATCAACCCGGCGCAGACCCGGCGGCGGTAGCGTTCGACTCGCTGCAGGCGGCGATCAGTCGGCATCTGGATGTGCTCATTATCGATACTGCGGGCCGGCTGCATACGAAATCAAATTTGATGGAGGAATTGAAAAAGATACGCCGGGTCTTGGGAAAACTGATGCCGGACGCGCCGCAGGAGACGCTATTGGTTTTGGATGCCACCACTGGACAGAATGGCCTGAACCAGGCCAAAGAATTTACCGCAGCGGTGGGCGTTACGGGCATTGTGTTGACCAAATTGGATGGCACGGCCAAGGGTGGCATTGTGCTGGCGATTAGCAAAGAGCTTGGCTTACCGGTAAAATTTATCGGAGTGGGCGAAACGATCGACGATCTCCGGCCTTTCAATCACGTAGAGTTTGTCGAGGCGTTGTTTCAATGAACATTTTCGTGCTAACGCTGGGATGCCCCAAAAATATGGTCGACTCGGAATATTTGCAGGCGGAACTGGCAGGGGATTCGGTTCGCTTCGTCGCTGAGGCGGAAGCGGCTGACGTGGTGATCATTAATACCTGTGCCTTCATTTTGCCGGCGCAGGAAGAAGCGATTGAAACCATTCTTGAAGTCGTAGAACTGAAGAAGCAACGGACGGTGCAGCAACTCTATGTTACCGGCTGTCTGCCGCAGCGTCAACTGGTAGAGTTGGAGCAGGCTCTTCCGGAAGTGGATGGTTTCTTTTCACAGAAAGATTTTGGCCGCATTGGTCGATTGTTGCGCAAGCGGCTGGGAATTTCGGCGTCGCAGCCAAAAAGCCGGCGGGTTTTGCAAACGCCAGCCCACTATGCCTATTTAAAAATTGCCGAAGGGTGCAATAATCGTTGTCATTATTGCACCATTCCCCTGATAAAAGGCGGCTACCAGAGTCAGCCATTGGCGGAATTGATGACTGAAGCTCAAGAATTGGTGGATCGTGGCGTGCGGGAACTAATCCTGGTGGCTCAGGATACAACTTATTATGGCTGGGATCAAGGGCAACAAAATTTGTTGCAGTTGCTCATCCGTTCGCTCGTCAAGATCGAAAAACTGCATTGGCTGCGGTTGCTCTATGCTCATCCTGCGCATGTGGATGAGGAATTATTGCGCCTCTTTCAGGCGGAGACAAAGCTCTGCCGCTATATCGATCTGCCGATTCAGCATATTTCGGACCGCATGTTGGCGGCGATGGGCCGACCGACTACGGGCGCTGCTATCCGCAACCTTATCGATCGGCTGCGAAGGAATATTCCCGATCTGGCGATTCGTACCACGGTGATGGTTGGCTATCCTGGCGAGACGACAGCAGATTTCGAATTGCTAAGGGATTTTCTGGCCGAAACCAAATTCGAACGGCTGGGCATTTTTAAATATTACGCCGAAAAAGGAACTCGAGCTGCGCATTTGCCGCACCAGATTGACGAGAACACCAAGGACGAACGACTGGAGGAATTGCAACTGCTGCAGGCTGACATCGCCCGGGAGAAAAATATTGGATTCGTCGGCCAGACCGTATCGGTATTGATCGATGAGCCAGACGAAACCCCGAATGCTTATCTGGGTCGGACCCAATGGGATAGTCCTGGGATCGACAATGTGGTCCATGTGACTGGCGAACTGACCTGCGGCCAGATTTATCCCGTGAAAATCCAGGCAGCGGCCGAGTACGAAATGTGGGGGAGCGTCAATTCAATAGATTAGCGGAGCTGTTATCCCCGAAGGAATTTCGGGAGGAGGAAACCATCATGAAACTAAACATGCTGCTATTTGTCCTGGCGGGAATGATGTTTTTTGGCAGTCTGCGAGATATTGCCGCGCAGCCGGAATTGGATCGCGGGCGATTGATCGACACACCAAATTTTTATTATGATCTGGTAAATGTCGCTTCGCCGGATTCGGAACTGAGTCGACTGCAAATCTATGTCAAGATAGCCTATGAGAATCTGCAATTTACGCTGGTCGAAGGGCGATATCAAGCACGATATGAAATCTCCGCCACCATTTTCGATCGGGATGGCAACCAGATCGATGGTCGAACGGAAGAAGAAACAGTCGAGGTCGAGCAATATGATCTCACCAATTCTCGTGTCAACTACAGCACCAGCTATTTGAAATTTGATCTGCCGGTGGACAAGTATAAGATCAGTTTGGGCCTAACCGATCTCGAGACAAAAAGCACCAGAAAGGTAAAAGATCAAATTCAATTACGCAATTTTAGAAAAGATAATTTGATGATGAGTGATCTGGCCTTTGTGCGAGAGGTGCAGGTGGATTCATTGGGCGTGAAATCGTTCCATCCGGATATTGCTGAGGCCATTGTCGATTTGAGATCAGATTTGTTCGTTTATTTTGAGATTTATAGCCGCCTGGTTGAGGATGAGAATTTTAATGTTTTTTATCGGATTAAAAATGCCAAAGGCAAAGAGATCCAGCGCCACAGCTATCGGCGGAGCAAAGATGGCCAGCGAACATTGGAGTATTTTCAGATTCCAGGAGCCAGGCTTTCGCAGGGTCTGTATGCGTTAGAGCTAAAAGTCGAGACGGATCGTTCGAAAGCTGAGATCAATAAACGATTTTTCGTGCGGTGGGGTAATCTGCCAGCAACGGTATCAGATATTGAACTGGCGATTAGGCAATTAAAATATATCGCTGCCAAGAAAGAGATGGATGTATTCAAAAAGGCGGCGCCTGATGAAATGCTGGATAAATTTGTTCAATTTTGGCGCAATCACGACCCGACACCGGGTACCGAAGCCAATGAGTGGATGGATGAATACTATCAGCGGGTGCAATTTGCGACGGATAATTTTACGGTTTTTCGCGAGGGCTGGAAGACGGACATGGGAATGATCTACATTATTTTTGGGCCCCCCAGTGAGGTCGAACGCCATCCCTTTGAGAGCGGTTCCAAACCGTACGAAATTTGGTACTATCACAATATCAATCGTTATTTTGAGTTCATGGATGAAACAGGTTTTGGTGAATACCGCCTGCTCACCCGATCCTGGGAAGCCTGGCGGGATCTCATCCGGAATTATTAATGACACCGGGAGGGTAATTGAAAGACATTATCAAGCCGCTGCCGTTGACCCGCGGCGCCAAGATCGGGATTATCTCGCCGGCCAGTCGCCCGCTGGATGAAATACCTTATCGCCTGGGGCTGGATTATTTGCGGCAATTGGGTTATATCGTTGTCGAGAGTGAGCATGCGCTCCATCGTCGTGGCTATCTGGCAGGCGAGGACGACCATCGTGCGAGCGACTTCAATGCGATGGTGCGGGATTCCGAAATTGCCGCGATAATTTGTTCTCGCGGCGGTTATGGGACGCCCCGACTGCTGGATAGAATTGATTATGACGCCGTTGCGAAGCAGCCCAAAATTATCGTTGGTTACAGTGACATCACTGCGCTGCAATTAGCGATCTGGGCGAGAACTGGCGTGGTCACGTTTTCTGGGCCTATGGTAGCCGTGGAAATGGGACGGGGAATTGCTCCATTCACTGAGGCGAGTTTTTGGACCGCACTTTCTGCGGCTCAGGCGCCGCGGTTGTTGACCAATCCACCTGACAATCCGATCCGCGTGATGAAGCCAGGCCGCGCGGCAGGTCGCTTGTTAGGAGGTTGTCTGTCGCTAATCAATGTGCTGTTGGGTACGCCGTATTGTCCTGATTTTGACGGGGCTATTTTATTGCTGGAAGATATTGATGAAGAACCCTATCGTGTGGATCGCTATCTGGCGCAACTGCGGTTGGCCGGAATTCTCAATCAGGTAAGCGGAATTGTACTGGGACAGTTCATCGATTGTGTACCCCGAGATCCCGAAAAGCCAAGCCTGACGATTGAAGAAATCTTAAACGATTATTTTGCGGGATTGAAAATCCCGATTCTGACTAATTTTGCCTACGGACATGGAGCCGTGAAGCATACCATTCCCATCGGCGTTTATGCAATTCTGGATACGGCCCAGGGAGGATTGATTTTGACCGAAAGCACAGTTGCTGAAGCAAATATAGCTTGAGGAAAATAAATGGCGCAGTTAAAAATTGCAATTTTGGCGTCCGGTCGTGGTTCCAATTTCGAGGCCATTTTGAACAACATCAAACACGGCCAATTGGATGCTACCATCCAGGTAGTTATTAGCAACAAAGCCTCTGCGGGTGCATTGGAGATAGCTCGGAATAATCAGTTGCCGGCCATCCATCTATCGAGCAAGGATTTTCCGGATCAGGAGCAATTCGACCAGCGACTGCTGGCTATTCTGCGTCAACATGATGTTAACTTCATTGTGCTGGCGGGTTACTTGAAAATGCTGAGTCCGTTCATCGTTCGGGAATTCAAGCATCGCATCTTGAATATCCATCCGGCACTGTTGCCGTCATTTGGCGGCAAAGGGATGTACGGGCATTATGTGCATCAGGCAGTGTTGGACTATGGCTGCAAAGTTACCGGAGTTACAGTACATCTGGTAGATGAGGAATACGATACCGGTCCCCCTGTTTTGCAGCGCTGTGTTGCGGTGATGGATGACGACACCGCTGAGAGTCTGGCCGAACGGGTGTTAAAGGTCGAGCATCAGATCTATACCGAGGCGCTACAATTGTTTGCTGAAGACCGAATAGAGATTGACGGCCGCAGGGTAAGAGTAAAACCCCGGCTTTGATGATGTCAGGAATTGTTTACGCCCAACAGATACGCATGGTCAATGTTAAGAATGAATCGAATTTCGCCCATATTTGAACAGAGTCAAATGAAACGGAGAAATTATGGCATGATAACGGGCGGATTGGTGTTAATGAAATCTTTTATTTAAGACGAGAGTATGCGAGAAAAAAAGCAAAAAACGAATAGCCAGCGACTGTTGCTGTTGGCGCTTTTTTGTGTTGTGCCGCAATTGGTTTTTGCTCAGCAGGCTGAAGATCTGGTGGATGTGCATAAGCTGGATTCGACCATTGTGATTGATTTGCGATATGCCACGGCTGATAATTTTCTGCATGACACGCTCTACTCAGCCAACATCTGTCTGTTGCGAGCATCGGTTGCCGCGCAGTTGGTCAAGGTGCAGCAATTGCTGCGGAAGAAGGGATATGGTTTGAAGGTGTGGGATGCGTATCGTCCGCTGTCGGTGCAAAAAAAGATGTGGCAAAAACTGCCCGATCCTCGTTATGTCGCCGATCCTGCGCGGGGTTCGATGCACAATCGCGGGGTTGCTGTCGATGTGACGCTGGTCGATTTGGTCGGGAATGAGTTGGAGATGCCAACGGCGTTCGATGATTTCAGTCCCCGCGCTGGTAGCGACTATCCTCATGTAACTGAGCGGGCCAAACGGAATCGCCAGGTCTTACAGGAGGCGATGACAGCATGTGGCTTTCGAACCATTACTTCCGAGTGGTGGCATTTTTATTATCCCAATTCTGGCAACTATTCCGTGTTGGATGTTCCGCTGGATGTGTTTCAGAAACGATAATTGTACGATGGCGATGGGGTGATAAAAAAAGATATTCGCGTTTAAAATTTGAAATAGTGAATAGAACGTAAAAATAAGATAGACAAATTTGATCATTCTATCAGGATGGAACCATGCAAAAAATCAAACGGGCGTTGATCAGCGTATTCGACAAGCAGGGGATTGTTGAATTTGCAAAGACACTGCAAAAGCTTGGCATCGAAATTATCTCTACCGGCGGCACGGCCAATCTACTCCAGGAAAATGGCATTCATTGCCTGTCGGTGGCTGATGTCACTGGCGCGCCAGAAATGTTGGACGGTCGAGTGAAGACCTTGCACCCCAAAATTCATGGCGCAATTCTGGCCAGGCGTGACATACCCGATCACCTGCGTCAACTGAATGAACAGGGCATTATCCCGATCGACATGGTTATCGTCAATCTCTATCCGTTTGAACAGGTGATACAGAAACCTGGGGTGAGTCTGGAAGAGGCGATTGAGAATATCGATATTGGTGGTCCAACCATGATTCGTTCGGCAGCGAAAAATTATGCCGATGTGGCGGTAGTTACATCGCCGAACCAATATCCCGCCGTAATGGACGAACTGGTGGCCAATGATGGGGCGCTGACGTTGGAGACCAGGCAACACCTGGCGAGCGCTGCATTCCAGACCACTTATCGTTATGATGGCATTATCGCCAATTATTTGCATGGATTGTATGCTGCCACCGGCTATCCCCCACATGTCGCGTTGAGTCTCGAAAAGGTCCAAGACCTTCGTTACGGTGAGAATCCCCATCAGACTGCGGCGCTGTATCGCGAACTGGGCGCTGCCAGTGGCGGAATACCGGCATTGGCCCAACTGCATGGCAAGGCCTTGTCGTTTAACAATTTGCTCGACCTGGATACGGTAGTTAAGATTCTGAAATCGTTCGACAGTCCCTGCTCTGTGATTGTCAAGCACAATAATCCCTGCGGGATTGCAGTGGGTGAGGATGTCGATGCCGCATTCGATAAAGCGCTGGCGACGGATCCTGTTTCTGCTTTTGGAGGAATTTTTGGTTTTAATCGGTCGCTGGAATTGAAAACCGCGAAGAAATTGAAAGACATCTTCATCGAGGTTATCGTTGCTCCTGCGTTTGAGCCCGATGCGTTGCAGGTACTGTCCACCAAGAAGAATTTGCGATTGATCCAGTTGGCCTTGAACGAGCCGCTGGCGCCTGAGTTGGATTATAAACGGGTTGCTGGTGGCTTTCTGGTGCAGCAAACCGATGTGATAGCCGAAGATTTTGGAGCCATGAAGGTGGTAACGCAGCGACAGCCGACTGCAAGCGAATGGCAGGCACTGCAATTTGCCTGGAAAGTGGTGAAATGGGTGAAATCGAACGCGGTGATATTCTGCCAGGCAGACCGGACGATCGGCATTGGGGCTGGCCAGATGTCACGGGTCGATTCTTCAATACTGGCGATCGAAAAGGCGCAGCGAGCGGGATTATCTGTGACGGGGACGGTGGTGGCGTCAGATGCATTTTTCCCATTTCGTGATGGTGTAGATGCGGCGGCGGCGGCGGGTGCCACAGCGATCATTCAGCCCGGGGGGTCGGTGCGAGACAATGAGGTAATTCAAGCCGCTGACGAGCATCGGCTGGCTATGGTTTTCACCGGAGTGCGACATTTTCGACATTAGTGATGAAAGTCATTGAATATTTCATTATAAATTGATAAATTCAGATTCAATTACCAGGCTAATTATTGCCACATGGTCTGGACAGTTTTTTTACCGTTAAAGGAGTTAGTATGCCGTTTTCTTTTTTCTCAGAACTATTGGCCAGTGATATTGCTATTGATCTGGGTACTGCGAATACGCTGATCTATCTGAAAGGCAAGGGGATTGTCGTCAATGAACCGTCAGTGGTGGCAGTGAAAAAGTCGAACCAGGAAATTGTTGCCTACGGCAGCGGGGCCAAAGAAATGGTCGGCCGTACTCCGGGTGAGATCATTACCGTGCGACCATTGAAAGATGGAGTGATTGCTGACTTTGAACTGGCGGAACGAATGATTAAGAATTTCATTCGCAAAGTAAAAATAAATCGTTTTATTCGACCTCGCATCGCCATTGCCATTCCCTCGGGCATCACTGAAGTGGAAAAGCGTGCGGTGCGGGACTCAGCAGAGCATGTGGGCGCCCGTGAGGTGCATTTGATCGATGAACCCATGGCTGCGGCGATCGGTGTCGGTTTGCCGATCCATGAACCAGTGGGCAGCATGGTGATCGATATTGGCGGTGGGACTACCGAGATCGCAGTGATTGCGCTGTCGGGCATCGTAAATTCCAATTCGATCCGCATTGCCGGCGATGAAATGACCGAGTCGATTGTTCAATACTTTAAACGGAAATACAATTTGTTGATTGGCGAGAATACTGCAGAACTGATCAAGTGCACCATTGGTTCAGCCGCCCCTTATGATGAACGCGGCGCGCTGACGGTGAAAGGCCGTGATCTGGTCGCGGGCATTCCCAAAACCGTAGAAATCATTGGCGAGGAGGTGCAGGAGGCGCTGACTGAACCAGTTGAGGCCATAGTCGAAGCTGTGAAACTTTGTCTGGAACAGACCCCTCCGGAATTATCTGCGGATATTTTAGATCGGGGTATCATTCTTACTGGTGGCGGTTCATTACTGAAAGGTTTGGATGAGCGCTTGCGGCAAGAGACCAATCTGCCCATTGTTGTCGCTGAGGATCCCCTGACCTGCGTGGTGCGCGGGACAGGCAAGGTTCTGGACAACCTGGAATCTTACCAGAAAGTGTTGACCAAAACCAAGAAAGATTATGTGATTTAATGCATGGCTGCGGCCAGTTGAACCTGGACGTGGCTTAGCATGATAGCATCTATCCAAAGCGGTTAGGCAACAAAAATCAGCACAATTTGAAGATGATGCTATCGGTCGTTAAATCGGTTCGTGAGATCGATTGGTAGTGCTTGATAGGCCAGTTTGACGGTTATGCAGCTCGTCAAATTGTTTAGATGACAGTCTCCTGCTGCTGTTTGTATGGGCGCGCTATTTCAATATTAAGATGATTAAATTCGAGCGTGGGTTATGTTTTTATATCGAAATTTCCCTGCCTTTCGCGACTATACGCTGCTGATGTTGCTAATCGTGGCGGCGCTCGTTATCATATCCGGCAATCACAATCCACAGATCGAACATTTCAAAATGTGGATGATTGGCTGGATGGGCTGGGTGCAGGAAAAATGGTACAATATTGAGCACTATTGGGATTATAAACAGCAGAATGAACAGTTGCGATTGGAAAATACCCGGTTGGCGTTGGAAAATAGTTTTGCTCATGAGATGCGTCTTGAAAACGAGCGACTGCGGCAGCTAATCGGTTTTCGACAAACCCATGCCATGGATATGGTAGCGGCACGCGTTATTGGCAGAGGTTCTCGCCGCAGTATTAACAGCATTGTGCTCGATGTGGGACGAGAAGATGGGGTGGCTAAAAATATGCCGCTGGTCGTGGCTGAGGGCCTGGTGGGGAAAATTTACCAGGTTGGCGCCAGCGAATCCGTGGGCCAGTTACTGCTAGATCAAAACTTTCGGGTAGGGGCTAAAATTCAGCGTAGCCGGGTTGTCGGGATTCTCCGTTGGGGTGGAACCAGCGAGATTTGTTATTTAAATGAAGTCCCCCAACGCGCGGATGTGCAGGTTGGCGATACTGTAATTACCTCTGGCTACAGCGACATCTTTCCGGCAGGCTTGAAGATCGGTCTGGTGGTGCAGACCACACCTTCAGCGCAGGGATTATTCCGAGAAATTCAGCTAAAGCCTTTTGTTAATTTTGATAAATTGGAAGAAACGTTTGTGATCCGTGAAAAAGCGTCGCAGCCCTGAGGCTTCAGATGCCAGGTAACCGTTCCGGCCAGAGACCAATTTGAATGATACCGATTATCTTCACGGTGTAAGTCAAATGGATGATGGTTGGGCCCAAATGACCTATCAAAGATCAAAATTATGCAATTTGTCAAATACATTTTCATTTTTCTGGTAGCGCTATTTATTGAGAAAAATCTGATTTCGTTTATTGCGATCAACGATATAACGCCTGATCTGATTTTGATTTTTGTCATTATTTTTAGCTTGCGTGAAAACCGCCCGGAATCGACCATTGTAGGTTTTGCGGCGGGTTTAGTACAGGATGCGTTCACCACCACTTTCTTCGGACTTTCGGCCCTCACCAAAACAATCGTGGGTTTTTGGGGGTGCTTTTTTCATCAGCCCCGGAGGCAATATACCCTGGTATATTATATGGGAACCTCGCTGCTATTGGTGTTGACGCATGACCTCATTTATCAGATTATTTATCGCTTAGGGGGGCAGGTGACACTTTTGAAGTTGCTGTTCTATCATGCACTGCCGCGCAGCGTATACACTTTGTTTGCGGCTGCCGTTATCTACCTTATCTTTGGGAATTGGTTGTGGAAATATAAAAGGACGGCTGACCGATTATGATGCGCCCGATTATCCTTATTGAAAAAAAACACTACCTGTACTCAATTTTGGTGATCATTCTTTTTTTGATTCTGATCGGTCGATTTTTTTATCTTCAAATCTATAAGCGATCGTTTTATTTTGAAGCCTCAGAGAGAAATCGCATCCGTGAAATCGTGATCGAGCCGCCGCGGGGAGTTATCCTCGATCGAAAAGGCGAAGTGCTGGTAGATAATCGGCCATCGTATTCGATTTATGCGATTCCATTTGAAGTGAAAAAAGCCGATAGCGTTTTGAAATTGGCAGCTCAGATCATGAATATGACGCCGGCGGAGGTGAAAAGTATCATTCGTCGCGAGGCCAGTGGCTATTTTTATCCTGTAAAATTAAAACGTCAAATCGATTTTGAAACTTTTGTGCGCATTGAAGAGCAGAAACTGGATTTGCCGGGGATTATCTATCAAAGTGAACCCCGCCGCTCCTATCCCGCTGGCGTACGCGCGCCTCATGTTTTTGGATATCTGGGTGAAATCAACAAAGACGAATTAACTAAACCAGAATACAAAGGCTTCCGATTGGGTGATGTGGTTGGCAAAAAGGGGCTGGAACGGGTTTATGAAAAGGAATTGCGCGGCTTACGAGGGTATCAATATGTGGAGGTCGATGCGTTTGGTCGCGAAATCCAACGACTTAAGGATAAACCGGAAGTGCCAGCCTTTCCGGGCAAAAATCTCCATTTGACCATGGATGCGGACCTTCAGCGCTGCATCGAGGCGAGAATGGATACGCTGCGAGGCGGAGCTGTCGTTGTCGACTGCAAAACCGGTGGGGTTCTAGCATTGGTGAGCAAACCTGATTATGATCCCGAGATATTTACTAAACCAGTGCCAGCGGATTTGTGGCGCAGTATGGTGAACGATCCTGGCAAGCCCTTGTACGATCGAATGGTGCAGAGTCTCTATCCCCCGGGGTCGACCTATAAAATTGTGCTGGCAGCAGCCGCGCTGGAAAATGGCATAATTCATCCGGGCTGGAAAAATTTCTGCCCAGGATACTTATCATTTGGCAAAAAGACATTCGATTGCTGGAAGCAGGGTGGACATGGGGAACTTGACCTAATCGGCGCCATTGAACAATCCTGTAATGTTTATTTTTACAAATTGGGTCTGCGAACTGGCCTGGATACCTGGGCGACTTATTCGCGACAGTTTTTATTCGGCCAGCCCACGGATATCGATTTGATCGACGAAAAAGCCGGCAATGTGCCAGATCGGGCTTATTTTGATCGGGTGTTTGGCAAGGATCGCTGGCCGAAGGGGTTGGTGCTGAACCTAGCCATTGGCCAGGGCGATTTGTTGGTTACGCCGCTACAAATGGCGCGGCTGGCGATGATTGTCGCTAATGAAGGCGTTTATTACCCATTTCACTTGCTGGATTATCTCGAAGATCCTGCTGACGGCAAGCGCCAATATGCTCGCATCGATTCCGTTTATATCAAGGGAATTTCTCCGGCAACGTATCAAATCATCAAACAAGGGATGTATTTGGTCGTTCACGGGCCAGCAGGCACGGCTCGAGCTGCAAGCTATGGCGATATCAAAGTCGCGGGCAAAACAGGTACTGCTCAGAATCCGCATGGTGAGCCGCATGCCTGGTTCATCGGTTTTGCACCATTTGAGAATCCGCAAATTGCGTTCTGCATTTTAATCGAGAATGGTGGCTCCGGCGGTCGTGTGGCTGCCCCGATCGCGCGGGAAATTATTAAGACCTATTTTTATGGAGCCGAAAAGGGCCATGCTCAGATTTAGCGAAGTTAAAATATCCAACGATGACTATACCATTTTAGCGATTACTTTTCTGCTGCTGTTGGTTGGCCTGGTGGCTATTTATAGCGCTTCCTATCAAGTAGAAACACCTGAATTGAGGGCAAACTTTCCGCATCAACTGATTTGGGCGCTAATTGGTAGCATCTTCATGATCATTACCATTCTTATCCCTACCAGTTTCTATTACATTGCATCTTATTGGCTCTATGGCTTGTCGATTCTGTTCCTGATCATCACGTTGCTTTCAGGCTCGGATTCGCCTGTCTCCCGCTGGATCGATATCGGACCATTTCGTTTCCAACCCTCAGAGTTTGCTAAGATAGCCGTTATTCTTGCATTAGCTCGTTTTCTTTCTAACGAAAAACGAAATTTAGAAAAGATCAAGGATATCGCCATCGCCTTTGGCATCGCCTTTTTGCCATTCACGTTGGTTGCCAAACAGCCCAATTTAGGCACCGCTATCGTATTTCTTGGAATTCTGCTACCGGTTATTTACTGGGCTGGTCTGCCGACCTTTTATCTATTCATTGTTATCATCCCATTTGTTGTGATGGTGGCTTCGTTCAATTTTTATACCTTTTTTTTAGCCATGGTGATGATAATCATCCTGCTGCTTTTGTTTAGAAGAGGCCTGGCTATTTCATTGCCAATTGTGCTACTCAATATTGCCGTTGGGGTTATCACGCCCTTGCTCTGGAATCAGTTGCATGTTTATCAGAAACATCGGATATTGACCTTCCTCGGACTAGAGATAGATCCCAAGGGATCCGGATACCAGGTGATCCAGTCGAAAGTAGCGATCGGTTCCGGGGGATTGTTTGGCAAAGGGCTTTTCAATGGCACCCAAACCCAACTCCGCTTCTTGCCAGCCCAACATACGGATTTCGTCTTTTCGGTCATTGGTGAAGAAACTGGTTTTGTGGGGAGTATCTTTGTCATTATTCTGTTTTTACTGCTGCTGTTGCGGAGTATTCAGATCGCGTCCAAGGTGCGCAATCAATTTGGTAGTCTGGTCGTTTTGGGAGCCGTGACGATATTGGGATTTCATATCATTGTCAATATTGGGATGACCGTGGGGATGATGCCGGTTACCGGTCTGCCGCTGCCGTTTTTGAGCTATGGCGGATCTTTTTTGATTGTTTGCATGATCCTGATCGGCTTAATCATCAACGCTTCAATCAGAAGATACAAGTATTAATCGATTGCTCGCTGGAGCAACGGTGCCTTTTGAATGAATTGGATTCGGACTTTCTGAAATTAGCCGCTAAGATCGACAGCTGGCTTGGTTAGCCACATGCTATTGATAATGCCGATCAGGTTCTTCCAGCCACTCAATGTTAATATTCATGACCAATTGCCAACAAGGCCATGGCGATAATTGGATTTAGTAGCCAGAAATAGGGATTCCTGCAGTAAACCTGCAATTTATTTTTGATGCCTGGCACGAAAATGGTGCTATTTTATGGGCTTAACAGCCCGTTTCGGTGGATCAAGTGACAAATATTTTAGAAAAATGAAAAAATTGCTTGACTTTTTAAATAAAGTTTGATAAATTTTTACAAATAAATTCTACAAACTCTTTCACTTAGAACAAAGGAGGAAAGTTTGATAAAAAAATCTTTTTTATTAAGCTTCGCCATCCTCATTCTTTGGTGTTCAAATTCCGCCTGGGCGGGAGGTGAACAGACGAATTTTGGTATCGGTATCAAAGGCGGCATCAATCGTCTGGAAGGGGATTGGAAGAGTCCCGCATTCAAGCCGTGCATTTATGGACAGCTCACCTACAATCTATTTGATTTCTTAGCTATTGGGGCTGAGGGTGGTTATTCGGTGGTAGGCCCAAAAGACAATCCGGCTATTGAAACCATCATTATCCCTTATGAAGGGCACCTCATGTTTTCTTTTTTCCCGCTGGCTAAAGTAAATCCTTATGTAATCCTTGGCGGTGGTGGATTGCATTGGAATTATACCCTTGATGGCCAGACGGTTCTGGATACTCTGAGCGGCAAATATCGCAAAGGGTATGATTCATTTATCAAAAGCGGTGGCGGGCTGGAAATTGTCCTGAACAAAGCGCATACGTTTTATTTCAATATCGGTGCGACTTTTCGCTATTCGCTCACCGATTGGTTCGATAATATCAATTCCGGCAATGAGAATGATGGCGTGATTGATATTCATGGCGGCTTTACCTATTATTTTCGGACGACCACTCGCGGTGATCGCGATAACGACGGTGTTCCGGACGAGCTGGATTTGAAGCCGGAGATTAAAGAAGACCCTGATGGCTACCTGGATCATGACGGTGTCCCCGAGGGTGTCCCCCCGGTGACTGTTGGCTTTGGGAGTAGTTCAGGTGGAGATACCTCAGTTGATAAAGACCCACCGGTGGTCATCCATTCTCCAGTGCATCGGGTCGAAGCGGGACGTGATATCGGGATCACGGCTGAAATTCACGAAAATCAGAAATTGCGAGCAGCTTCCATTCTGTACCGTCCCATTGGGTTCGATCGGTGGTCGATTGGTCAATTGCGACCTACTGGGGGGACACTTTATGAAGGCGTGATTCCCGGTCGCAGCGTTAAAAAGCAAGGGGTTGAATATTGTGTGATTGCGGTTGATGAAGCCATCAGCGGTGTAGGTTACTGTGGCCTGCCCAAGCTTCCGGTGCGGGTAGAGGTGCTGGGTCATCCCAAAATGTGGCGTATCATCAGCGGCACCGCAGCTTGTTTGGGCTGGGGCGCTTCAGGATATATGATTTTAAAAAAGCAGAAATAACTTTAGAGAGGGGAAAGCCATGAAAACAATTATGCGCTCAGGAATAATCGTGATCTTAGCGCTAATGCTGGCAATCCTTGTTGGGTGCAGTTCCAGCAAGCCTCCTGCCACTGTTGATAAAAGCAAAACCGGCGAACCCGACATGGCGGAGATCGATCAATTGTTCGGGATCGCCGACAGAGATAAAGCATCGGAACCAAATGCTGATGAAGCCGAGGTGCTACAACTATTGGGCATCAAAAGTGCCGAACCAACAACGCCAGCAGCCGCCGACCAACCAACTTCGCAGAAAGAGGATCAACTGAAAGCCGAGATCAGTGAACTGGAACGAAAGTTGGCCGAAAAGGATTCGGAGATACTCAGTCTCAAATCCGATTTGATGGCAAGAGAGGATAAGATTTCTAAACTCGAGACTGGAGCCGCTCCGCAAGTGCAACCTCGAAGTGCGGCACGCGCTGCCACAGGAAATTTTCGCGACGACTATCAAGCTGCGTTGGCAGAATATAATAGTCGCAATTATAAGGTCGCGATCCAAATGTTTGAGGAGTTGCTGGCACGCGAGCCGGCCAATTCGCTGTCTGACAATTGTCGCTATTGGATTGGGGAATGCTATTACGGGTTAGGAAATTTTAATCAAGCGATTATTGAATTTACGAAAGTGTTTTCCTATAATCGGTCCAATAAAGCGGACGCAGCACAGTTGAAGTTAGGGCTTTGTTATTGGCGATTGGGCAATCAGGAGCGTGCCAGGCAGGAATTTGAACGTCTGATCAGCGATTATCCTAAGAGTGAGTACGTCGGAAAGGCTCAACAATTTTTGTCACGGCTTTGATAAAAAATCCAGACGGTATATAACGGAAAGGTCGAAAGGGATGCAGTTTTTCCTCTCGACCTTTATTTTTTGTATTGACTTTAAGCGAAAAATATATATATTATTGGTTCACAAATGAATGGATAAAACATCTGAAAGGCAAAGTTGTTGGCCATGTCGAATAACTCACATGAACCGCCTCAGTTACGCAAGGATCCGATTATCGGGCGCTGGGTGATAATTTCTACTGATCGCGGTAAAAGGCCGTCGGATTGGGCGGTTGAACCAGAAAAGAAAGTGGGAGGATTTTGTCCTTTCTGTCCGGGGAATGAAGATAAAACCCCTCCGGAAATTGGTGCGGTGCGGAAAGAGGGAACCGCACCCAATACACCAGGTTGGTCGGTACGAGTGGTGTCGAATAAATTTCCGGCGCTTAAAATCGAAGGTGAGTTGAATCGCCGGGGTGAGGGTATTTTTGATCTGATGAATGGCATTGGCGCTCATGAGGTGATCATTGAATGTCCGGACCATTTGATTGAGCTGGCAGATTTGCCCGTAGATCATATCCGGAATGTGTTTCGGTTGTATCGCGAGCGAATGATCGATCTGAAGCGAGATATTCGCTTCAAATATATTTTAATTTTTAAAAATCATGGCAAGGCCGCGGGCGCATCGCTGGAACATTCCCATACCCAATTGATTGCCATGCCCATAATTCCCAAACGGGTAGCCGAGGAATTGGACGGGGCACATAAATATTATAGTTTCAAAGAACGCTGCATATTTTGCGATATCATCCGCCAGGAAATGCAGTGGTCATCACGACTGGTGTTATCCTCGCCCAATTTCATCGTTTTTGAGCCTTTTGCCGCTCGTTTTCCTTTTGAGACATGGTTGCTGCCAATAAAACATAGCTTCCGATTCGAGGATATTTCAGATGAAGATCTTTACGAACTGGCCACCACAATGAAAGAGACCTTGCAGCGATTGAACAAGGTGTTGGAAAATCCGCCTTATAATTTTATTATTCATACCTCGCCGTTACAGGATCAAGAATATTTTGAATATCACTGGCATATTGAGATCATCCCGAAACTGACCAAGGTAGCTGGGTTTGAATGGGGTAGCGGGTTTTATATTAATCCCACTCCGCCGGAGGATGCGGCGAACGCACTCCGTGAGGCCCAGCTCTGAGATGAATGACTGCAACACTGAATCGTTTTAAAAATTATAGCGATGATTGAAAACGGTACCATCCATTTTACCAGCATGAGGCAATTATGCAGAGCATGTTGAAGATCATGTATATTTCCTCAGAAGTGGCACCCTTTCTAAAAACTGGCGGTCTGGCAGATGTCGCTGGCGCATTACCAAAAGCCATCAAAGATTTGAATCATGATATTCGTATCTTTATGCCCAAATATTCGACCATCAACGAGCGCCGCTATACGCTGCGGGAGGTCATTCGGTTGAAGGATATCGAAGTTCCATTGGGGGGCAAAAAGATTCTGGCGAATGTCAAATCGGCTTTTGTTCCGGACTCCAAGGTGCAAATCTATTTTGTTGAAAGCAAGGACTATTTTCAAACAGCGGATTTCGCTCCTATGGCGCCCGAACAGGAGCTAAGCCATAAGCTTGCCGAGCAGCTCATTTTTTTTAACCGGTCGATTTTCGAAATATTGAAGATATTGCATTGGCAGCCAGACATCATTCACTGCAATGACTGGCAAACTGCGCTGATCCCTCTTTTTTTGAAGACAATCTATCAAGGTGATCCGTTTTTCAATCGAATACGAACATTGCTATCCATCCATAATTGGGCCTATCAGGGGATTTGCAGCCGCGAGGTGTGGCCGCGATTGGATGGCAGCGATATTCTGCCCCAACTGGAGGCAACGATAGCCGGCGATGAAAAATTGAATTTCTTAAAGATCGGCATTATCTTTGCAGATATGCTAAACACAGTTAGCAAAAATTATGCGCAAGAGGTGAAAACATCAGACGAGTATGCCTATGGCCTTTCGAGCCTATTGAAGTCAAAAACCAAGGAAATCCTGGGAATCACGAATGGCATTGATTATAAGGTCTGGAATCCGGAAACAGATCCGTTGATTCCTTATGTCTACTCCGTCAAAGACCCCACACAGAAATTGGCTAACAAGCGCTTTCTGGTAGAGTCCCAGGGCCTGAAATTCGACGAGCGGCTGCCAGTGATGGGAACGATATCCCGGTTAACCAATCAGAAAGGCATTGATTTGATTGCCGAGGTGTTTGATGAACTCATGAAATTGGATCTGCAATATATTTTATTGGGCCTGGGGGACGAGAAATTTCATCGATTTTTTCAATCCGCTGCTCGGAAATACGGCCGAAAATTTGCTTTTAATTTGAAATTCGACGACCAATTGGCGCATCAGATTGAGGCGGGTTGTGATTTGTATCTCATGCCGTCACGAGTTGAGCCGTGCGGATTGAATCAATTGTACAGCTTGAAATATGGGACGATCCCAATTGTTCACGCCACCGGTGGCCTGGCCGACACGATTAAGGACTATGATCCGAAATCCGGCCGCGGTTACGGATTTGTATTTCAGAAATATGCTCCCGAGGCCCTGATCAATGCAGTCAGGCGCGCGCTTGACGCCTATCGTGATCGGGAGATTTGGCGCAAATTGATCGACCGGGCAATGCGATTGAATTTTTCATGGCAACTTTCGGCGGAGAAATATATTCGACTCTATTACAAGCTTATCTCATAACCAGCCAAGCAGAAAGAACCGCGGCCGATTCGCAGTTTTTTACAGCGTTGAAATTGACTAACTGCCTGTAAAATTGTCAACTTATTCTGTTCCACAATATAACAATGTTTCGCCTCAAAACAGAATTGACCGCGTTGGTTCGCAGCGTGGCGCGAATCGCGCGTTGATAAATTGAAAGATAACCGACAGGCCTCCCCTCCAATTTGATGGCATTGTATTTGCTGGGCAAATGGCGAATCACGCTCTTTGTCTGCAGGTAATGTCGGAGCGGTTGTTTGTGACAGCGTGGTGGAGGCTGACATTGATTACAGATAAAGAGGAATAATGCAGGGTATTGAATTTGTGTTCAACAGGATTGGTGCCCGAGGCGATATTGCACTGATCCGCATCAAAGGTTACATTGACACCACAACATCCAGCGAAGTATCCACTTATCTCACCCGGCTGATGAGCCAGGGCGTTTACTTGCTGATCGTCGACATGGGGGGCGTCAACTATGTGAGTAGCGCCGGCTGGGGCGCGTTTGTTGGTGAGATTCGAAGCATTCGAGAACATGGAGGTGATTTGAAGATCGTTCAAATGACCCCGGATGTTTTTGAAGTATTTGAAATGCTGGAATTCAATCGGATTCTCGATTATTACGAGACTATCGAAGAGGCTGTGAACGACTTCGATATTAGCATTGGTTTGGATATTACGAAAAGCATGCCGCTGCAGAGCGCCTCACCAGCGGCAGACCAGGTCGCCGTATCCATTCCCTCACCCAGAACAGCAACTAAAGCGCCTGCAACTAAAGGTGACCAGAAGCAGCGACCGCGCGCCGGGTTTGTGAAGCCGCCAGTAAATGAAGCTACTTTGCCATTGGTGGAGAAAATAAAACTGTTGGTTATCGAAAATCCAAATGATGGTGCGTGGAAAATTAAAAAGAAACTCAATACCCAGCGCTTCGGCTTCGAGTCGATTAGCTTTCTAAAATGTCGTGACATTCTGAAAAAATATAATCTGGAAACAAAAGAGAAACGGCATCGCTTCTATCGGTCACGATGATTTGGCGAAGGATGGTGGGTGTGGATGAGGCGGTTTGGAGTTTGATTCAGAATAAAAGCCCCTGCATTTTGATTCACAAAAGGCCGGGGCTTTATTTTCGTGTAACCATAAGCTAAAGGATGACGATTATGCAAATGCAAATTTTCAAGTTGTGCGACGCAGTAAAGTGGCGCTCGTTGTTGCTAATGGTGATAGGGATAGTGATTTATCAGATGGCGATTGCCGGCGCTAAAGGGGGCGGGAGCAATGAATTCTATCCTGGCGATGCGGTTCGCATCAATGTTATTGAATTGGAGCGCGGGGCCGATCGGCGAACCATTGATATCGGTGGCGATTACACCATCAATAGCATGGGCTACATCATGTTGCCGCTGATCGGAAATGTGAAAGTGGTGGGACAGGATCGGGTGAGTCTGGCCAAGCAATTGGTAGAAATGTACAGTCCGTATTTGAAATCTCCGTATATCACGACAACGCCGCTGATTCGCTTGACCTTGATGGGCGCATTTAATAAACCCGGTTCTTACCGTATTAATCCCGAAAGCTCGCTGTGGGAGCTGATTAACATGGCTGATGGGCCCAAGGAGAACTGTGATCTGAATAGCATTCGAGTGGAGCGCGGCGGTAAAGTGGTCATTAAAAATCTGTTGGAAGAATTTGAAAGAGGGCATTCGTTGCAGGATATTGGGATTCGCTCTGGCGACCAGATTATTTCCAAAGGTCGATCCAGGCTGGGAATTGGTGATATCATGAGTTACACCTATTTTGTGATGTCCGCGGTTTCATTATATTTTACGATCAAGAATTACAATCGATAGCTGCACTGCGAGGTAAAGGAGTGGAAGGTATGGCTTCGCCAAATGATATGTTTTTTGAGGATGACGCCAGCGAAGAGGGGCTGGATCTGAAACGCTATGTGGGGGTACTGCTCAAGCGAAAATGGCTTATTTTAGCAATTGTTCTGGCAATTTCGCTTCCCTGGCTGTACTATTTAAAAAAATTGCCGCCAACGTATGAGGCGTCGTGCCAGATACGGTTTCGGAACCTGGAGCGCGAAACAACCGATGACATGATCAGTTTTAGCCGCATTACCGAGTTAAAAAGCCGTTCGTTTGCGGAAAATGTGGTGGCACAGTTGGGGCTGACGCTGGATATGGGCAAAGATAAGGGCCATGTGCTGCGGCAACAATTTGTGGAAGAGTTTTATACTACTAAAAATCCGATTCCGGGGCAGTATATTTTTCGCTGGCAAAATGATGGCCTTTATAAGTTGTTCCGCATTTTTGAAGGACGAGAGATCTTGGTGGACGAGGGTGCGCTGGCTCAAGCTGCAATGGTGCCACGGACGACCGATAGCGGTTTCACCTATCGCCTGGCATCGAATTTCAGGGACTTGCCGCAGGAAATCCCATTTCGCATCACCCAATTTCGGCGGGCGGTTGAATCCTTTCAGGAGCGAACCAACATCGATAACATCGGCGGCAATCTGTTGAAGGTCACCATGACCGATCATGATCCGGCATTGGTGGCGCAGATGGTCAATCGCCTGGCCGAAATTTATGTGCAGGAGAGTCGGTCGCTCAAAAAGAAAAGTACCGAGGATAAACAGAAAATTCTGCGCGAGCGATTGGTGCACATCAAAGAAGATCTGGATTTGTCGAAAGAGCAATTGACCAATTTTCGCAGCACACACTCTGGCAATCTGGATACGGAAACCAAAACGCAACTGGATGAAAGAGGCAAGGCCGAAGCGGAGCAAAAGGGTTGCGAGACCGCGCGAAATGCATTGCAGGCGTTGCTGGATCGAATCGACAGTCAAAAAAGTGCTGGCACCAGTCAGCGCGACCTTAAATATACCTATCGTCAATTAACATCCCTCTCGACATTCGACAGCAATCCGCGGATGGGAACATTGAAGCTCGAGCTGGCTGATTTGGAGAGTCAATATGAAAAGGTGGTCGAAAATTATTCTGAAAGTCACACCCGAGCGATTGAATTGAGCAATAAAATTGCTGATGTGCATGATAAAATTAAACAGGAAGCGACTCATCATCTGCAAGAACTGAATCGTAAAATCGACAATCTGGCAAGCCGTATTAGCAATCTCGATTATCGGCTTAAAAACCAGTTGCCTGCGGCAGAACTCAATCTGGCAGAATTGGAACGAAAATATAAGGCCAATGAGGAACTGTACAATAAAGTGATGGCCGAATTGCAGGTGGCGGAATTGACTGCGGCCGTGGAAACTGAGGATGTCGATATTCTTGATCCAGCACTGACCCCGGAATATCCAGTCAATCGCGACAAGCAGAAGAAGGCCATCATGGGCATTGTGTTTAGCCTGGCTTTGGGCGTAGGGTTAGCATTGGGAATCGAATTCCTGGATAAGAGCATCAAGACAGTTGATGATGTCAAACGATTTTTGCGACTGGATGTGATCGGCGCCATTCCCAACATCGATTTCAAAGACATTCACGATTATCAGGATTCAGAAAAAATCAAGCAGATCGATCAGCAATTGGTAACCTATGATTATTCTCCGACGCCCGTGGGCGAAGCCTATCGTTCGTTGCGGACCAATCTGGTTTTTTCCAAATCTACCGGTCGCATTCAGTCCTTTGTGATTACGAGCACCGCCCCCGGCGATGGCAAATCGTTCACGGCTGCTAATGTGGCGATTTCTATGGCCCAGCATAAGAGCAATACACTACTTATCGATGCCGATCTGCGGCGCGGCGTGTTGCATAATACGTTTGGTATTCCCAAAGAGCCAGGGTTTACCAATTATCTGACCGGTATGATCAGCTTCCAGCATATTATCAACGAAACGTTAATTCCCAATCTATCAATGATCAGTTGCGGATCATTATTACCGAATCCTTCGGAGTTGTTGGGTTCGCATCAGATGAAACGCTTTTTGGACGAGGCTAAACGAAAATTTGATATCATCATTTTTGATAGTCCGCCATTAAATGCAGCCACTGACGCCATCGTTATTGGAACCCAGGTGGATGCGGTAGTGCTGGTTATTCGTTCTGGCGTTACCGACCGGAATATCGCCAAGCAGAAGCTGGAGATGTTTCGGAACGTGCCAGCACGCCTTATCGGTGTAATTTTGAATGGAACCACGGCCGAATTTGGCCATGATGGCTACAGTTATTATCATTATTAGGGCAGGATTGATTATGGATTATTTGATTACTGGGGGGGCTGGCTTTATCGGTTCGCATCTGATCGAGCGATTGTTGCAGCAGCAGGGGCATGTCGTTTGTCTGGACAATTTCAATGACTATTACGATCCGGCGGTGAAATGGAACAATATTTCATCGGCCCAGCAGCAGCCGAATTTTATGCTAATCGAAGGCGACATCCTGGATGAAAAGCTGCTTGCCAGCATTTTTCAACAGCATCATTTTGATGTTATTGTTCATCTGGCGGCTCGAGCCGGTGTGCGGCCATCGGTGCAACAGCCACAGCTTTACCAGGAGGTCAACATCCGAGGTACATTGAATCTGTTAGAAATGGCCCGTGAGCATCAGGTTCGAAAATTTATTTTTGCGTCATCTTCTTCGGTCTATGGCAATAATCAAAAGGTGCCATTTGCCGAAACTGATCCGGTTGATAATCCGATTTCACCTTATGCTGCGACCAAGAAGGCTGGCGAGTTGATTTGTTATACCTACAGTTCGTTGTATTCCATTGGGGTCAGTTGTCTCCGATTCTTTACGGTTTATGGTCCACGTCAGCGGCCGGATATGGCGATTCACAAGTTCACCCGGCTGATTGCGGCTGGAGAGCCCATCCCTATTTACGGCGATGGCCAGAGCCGTCGCGATTTCACGTACATCAGCGACATCATCGATGGCATTACCAGTGCCATCGAGCACTGCGCTGGGTATGAAATTTTTAATCTGGGAGAATCGCGTGTTATTGCTTTGATGGATTTAATTAAGTTAATCGAAGAAAATCTGGGCCAGAAGGCAGCGATCCATTGGCTGCCGCCGCAGCCCGGTGATGTGACCATGACCTACGCCGATATTTCCCGGGCGAGGACCAAATTGAATTACCAGCCTCGTGTGAGTATTGACGAGGGCATTCGGGAGTTTGTGCGCTGGTTTCAAGCCACGCATGGGAAGGAAAGGTAGCCACAGCGAGCAGCCAGGGGTAAGTTACACAGTCGAGGACATCTATGGTTAAAGAAAAAGAAGCCTTTCTGGTTAACATCATGAAGATAACCGATGCGCTGGTGATCATCGGGTCGTTCATTCTGGCGTATTTTATTGACTATGCGTTTCGAACCATCTATGATTTTCGTGACATGGCCTATGCCATTGCGCCAACGCTCGAAGGTTTAAGCTACTTTTCTGCCAAAAATTGGCCATTGACCATATCGTTCGTTCCGGTATGGTTGATTTTATTATCGTCATTGGGAACTTACCACGATTTTCGCACGAGGCCATTCCGGAAGGAACTGTTTATTATTTTCCGGTCGGCCGTTTTGTCGATAATTGTATTTGGCAGCATCTTTTTTATCTTTCAAATGAAATATACCAGCCGATTATTTATCGGCATTTTTACAGTGACGACGGTATTGAGTCTGGTAACTGAGAAGCGCATCTTCTCCTGGCTGCTCGATCGAATTCATGAGCATGGTTTCAATCAGATTAATCTGCTGATTGTTGGCACTGGCCGACGGGCGCAGGAATTCATTCGGGTCGTGAAACAGCACGCCAATTGGGGCTTACGCATCGTGGGCTTGATCGATGATGAGCATGGCATGTATGGTAAAGAGATCGAAGGCTACCGGGTCCTGGGACGCTTGCAGGACATCCCATTCATTTTGCATCGTAAGGTGGTCGATCGGGTCATCTTTGTCGTGCCGCGGCTCTGGCTTCATCGGCTGGATGACGTGATTCTCGCCTGCGAGCGAGAGGGCATTCCGACATCGATTTCGATGGATCTATATGATTTGAGCATTGCCAAGATGCGGCAGACCAATTTCAGCGGTTTTCCGCTGTTGGAGTTTGAAACCTTTCAGGCGAAAGAATGGCAATTGTTTTTCAAACGGATGATGGATATTTTAATTTCTGTGGCGGTATTGATTTTGGCGTCGCCGATCTATTTAATTACCGCCATCGCCATTAAGCTAAATTCCAAAGGGCCGATTTTTTACAGCCAGGTTCGTTGTGGAGTGAAAGGGCGTAAATTCACGCTGTATAAGTTTCGGTCGATGGTTGTTGGCGCTGAGATGAAGAAAAAATATCTGGAAAAATTGAATGAAATGGACGGCCCTGTGTTCAAGATCAAGAATGATCCGCGTATCACCAAAGTGGGGCGCATTATCCGAAAATTTAGCATCGATGAACTGCCGCAATTTATCAATGTGTTAAAAGGAGATATGAGCATTGTTGGCCCGCGACCACCGTTGCCAGTAGAGGTGGAGATGTATGAAGTATGGCAGCGTCGTCGCTTGAGCATGAAACCCGGCATTACCTGCGTTTGGCAGGTGAGTGGCCGCAACAACGTCAATTTCGACCGGTGGATGGAAATGGATCTGGACTACCTGGATCACTGGTCGCTGTGGCTGGATTTCAAGATCATGGTGAAGACCATTTTTGTTGTCTTGACCGGTTATGGGGCAAGCTAAAATGAATTAGCCAGACGTCCGGCGAAATGGGATCCGTTACTGGCATATCTGGCTGCGTTTTGTTGCTTGATGTCGATAGTTTATGATTGAATTATTCTTCAGTTGGGTACACCTCTGACATCGAAATAATTCCGCAGTCTCGATCAAAAGCTGTTAGCAAAAATCCGGACCAATTTCTCACAGCAACGATTTCTCTGTCATGAACAATTCACGGGCAGCCGAGCTCATGGTACGAATTTAGATAGAGATGGCTGTTGGATAAATATAGAAAATGACCGGCGAATAGAATAATCGGTGGAGCGACAGGGGTTGAGCAAGTTACAACCGCCCTAACGAAACTGAATTGAGCTACGCGAAAGTTCTATTCGCTAGAAATATTAGACCTCAACAATGGAATGATTGTGATGAAGATTTTAATGATTGCACCCCAACCATTTTTTCAGCCTCGGGGGACTCCGATCAGCGTATTGCATCGGCTGAATACCCTCAGTAAACTGGGTCATCAGATCGATCTGGTGACGTATCACCTGGGACAGACCATTCCGTTTGAACGAGTGACCTATTATCGGATTCCTAATATCCCTTTTGTTAAAAAGATAAAAGTTGGTCCATCGAAAAGCAAGGTGGTTTTGGACTGGTTCGTCTTTATCAAAGTTGTGAAGTTATTGCTGAAAAACAATTACGATGTTATTCATTCCCATGAAGAGGCAGGATTTTTTGGGGCCTGGCTGGCCAAAAAGTTTGGTGTCTTGCATTTGTATGATATGCATTCATCGTTGCCACAGCAATTGACCAATTTTCAGTTTACTCGATTAAAGTTTTTGATTCGGATGTTTGAGCGATTGGAGCGTCGAACCATCGATCGTTCGGATGCAATGATTACGATTTGCCCCGAATTGCACAATTATGTGGCTCAGCATTATCCAGATAAAAAACAAATGCTCATCGAGAATGTCGCTGACAACAGCTCGGTGTTTCAGCCGGGGGCTGCAACCAACAATATCCGTGAGAAATACCAGCTAAATTCTAAAACCATTGTCCTCTATGCTGGGACCTTTGAACCCTATCAGGGGCTGGATTTGCTGATTGAAGCGAGCCAGGCGGTCATAAATCAAAATAGTGATGTCGTTTTTACACTGGTGGGGGGGAATCCCGAGCAGGTGGAGCAATATCGTGAGCGTGCCCGAAAAGCGAACGTGGCTGAGCATTTTTGCTTTACGGGCCAGGTGCCGCCGGAAATGGTGCCTCGATTTCTGGATGTTGCCGATATTTTGGTCACTCCACGCATTGAGGGTAACAATACGCCCCTCAAAATCTATTCTTACCTCAAATCGGGCAAGCCAATTGTCGCGACCAATCATATCACCCATACGCAGGTGCTAAATGACCAGGTTGCGCTGCTAACCGACTGCAATGCTGGATCCTTTGCAGATGGGATTCTAATGCTGTTGAATAACAGCTCACTGCGTCAACAATTGGCCAGAAATGCTAAGGCGCTGGCAGATGAAAAATACAGCTATGAGGCCTATGTCCATAAAACCGCCAGCATTTACAATTTTCTCGAACAAAAAAAGCGGCTCATAAAGGAGATACAATAGACATGTGCGGAATATGTGGGGTGGTGAATTGTGATCGGGAGCAGGCGGTTGATACGCTGATTTTAAAAAAGATGTGCGATGCCATAATTCATCGGGGACCCGACGACGATGGCTTTTATGTCAATCAGCATGTTGGTCTGGGCATGCGGCGGCTGAGCATCATCGATCTGGCCACTGGCAAGCAGCCGATTGCTAATGAGGATGAGCAAATCTGGATTGTTTTCAATGGTGAAATTTACAACCATCGACAGCTCCGCGAGGAATTGGAACGGGAGGGGCATCACTTCAAGACCAAGACCGACACGGAAGCGATTTTGCATGCCTATGAGGAGTATGGCGAAAATTGTGTCCAGAAGCTGAATGGCATGTTTGCCTTTGCCATTTGGGATCAACGAAAGCAGCAATTGTTTCTGGCACGCGATCGGTTGGGCATCAAGCCGCTATATTATTTTTTCGATAAAACACGACTGGTATTTGGATCAGAAATCAAATCTATCCTCCAGGCCGGGGAAATCCCCCGACGCATTGATCTGCAAGCGCTGGATAATTTTTTGACGCTGGAATTCATTCCCGCGCCGCTTAGCATTTTTCAAGATATCAAGAAGCTGCCTCCTGGCCATACGCTTACTTTGCGAAATCACGATATCTGGATTCGTGAATTTTGGGATGTCGAACTGAAGTCGAATTCCATTAGTCCAATTGAAACCAGGCAACACCTCCGCGATTTGCTGCAGGATGCAGTGAAAATCCGGCTGATGAGCGACGTGCCTCTGGGTGCCTTTTTAAGCGGTGGCATCGATTCCAGCACCATTGTGGCGCTGATGGCGCAGGTTATGGATGAGCCGGTAAAAACTTTTTCTATCGGCTTTGAGGATGCGACCTATAATGAACTGCAATATGCCCGCCTGATCGCGAATAAATTTAAAACCGAGCATCATGAATTTATCATCAAACCCAATGCGGTAGAATTGGCCGATCAACTTCTTTGGTTTTTGGATGAGCCATTTGGCGATTTCTCGATCTTTCCTACCTACCTGGTGTCAAAGATGGCGCGGGATTATGTGACCGTGGTGCTGTCAGGCGATGGTGGGGATGAACTTTTTGCGGGCTATGATACTTATCTTGCCGATAAAATTGCCAAGAAATATTACAGCCGATTGCCACAGTCTTTCCGAAAGACTCTTTTACCCAGATTGACAGATCTTATTCCGCCTTCGCCCAAAAAAAAGGGGTTGGTCAATCGGGTTAAGCGTTTTGTCGAAGGAATGAAATTGCCGGAGGACCTGCATCACATGCGATGGATGGTTTTTATGCAGCAGGTCGAAAAAACGCTGCTTTTCAATAATGAGGTCCAAAGCGGGCTTGTGGCGACGGATCCTTACAAATTCATCCGCCATTATTTTACCAAAGTCGCTTACAATCATTCGGATGAAATCAACCGCCAGATGTATGTGGATTTGAAAATGTATCTGGTAGATGATATTCTGGTGAAGGTCGATCGGATGAGCATGGCCACATCGCTGGAAGCACGGGTGCCATTTCTCGATTATCGTTTTGTGGAATTAGCGGCTACTATTCCTGGCGAATTGAAAATGCAGGGCAAGAAAACCAAAGTCATTCTGAAACAAGCGATGGAGGATTTGCTGCCGCATGAAATTTTGTATCGGGGCAAAGAGGGCTTCAGCATTCCGATTAAAAATTGGTTGAAAAAAGAATTGAAGCCGCTGATGATGGACACGCTGGCGCCCGACAAGCTGAAACGGGAGGGCTTTTTCAATCCCGATTATGTGCAACGATTGATCAAGGAGCATTTGAATGGCACGGAGAACCACAGCCATCGGCTCTGGGCGCTGATTATTTTTGGCAGGTGGTATGATTTGTATATGAGCTGATGGTGAAATGTGAAACGTGAGACGTAAGATGTGAGACGGCAGATGGCAGATGGCAGTGTTCAGTGAACTGTGAAAAGTAATCAGTAATCAGTGATCAGTGATCAGTAATCAGTAATCAGTTGCCTTTGTAAAGCTTTGAAAGGGTAGCAGCTTCACATCTCACGTCTCACGTTTGCCGTCTGCCGATTGAAATCCGTGTTGATCTGCGTCATCTGCATTCTATATGTT
>JAPDQM010000045.1:0-28778 GCA_034505795.1 Candidatus Zhuqueibacterota bacterium | reverse complement strand
CGTGCCGGTGATGTTACCATAATAGTAAATAATCGAATAGTTGGCCAACAACCCAATATAGAGAATGGTATTATCAACGTCATCCGCATTGGACGTTAGCCCCAGATAGCGCACTTCGCTACCTTTGTTGAAAACCGTGAGATAGCTATAGCTCCCGTCGCTAAGGCCGTCATTCACGGAAAAACGCCGAATGCGTGCATCGTAGGTAATGGTATAGCCAACGTAAAAATAGCCGCTGAGGACTACCGCGCTGATGTCGCTGATATTGCTGCCTGATGAATAGGTAAAGGTTTCAAACCAGGTACTGCCGCCATCCTTAGAAATGTTGACTGACCAGCAGTAATAACCACTCTCATAGTATTTCAGCGCTGCAAACAGATGGCCAGTACCGCTGTCAGAGTCCAGGCAGGTTTTGTAGATACTAGCCCGATTTCCAATCTTCACATCAGTCCCCCAGGCTGGTGTTTGAATGGCCTTAGGAGTCTTCCAGCTTATGCCGATAGCCAGATCGAGCGGCCCGTGGCTGCTTTCCATTTGCTGGAGTTGTGCAATGGCCTCTTGCGATCGGCCTAGATTCCACAGACTCTCAATTTCAGCCAATTGAACAGCTAAGCCAGCAGGGGCGTTGCTGGGCAATTCCAATTGGATGACAGCAGCTTCTCGTTCGCTTTCGTTGGAAAGGATTTTTTCGAGCCGCACCGAGGGGGGTGTGTACACCACCGGTGGCATGAATTCCGAGGGTTGTTCATTTTGCTCTGTGCGAAGTTGGGTATTTGATGGCGGCGCAGGCAGGTAAATGACAGCATTGTCGCCATCGGCGAGCGGGTTCCGTTGGGTGCCTTGCAGAATGCGCTGAGTGTCCAACGCCTGAGGAAGCTGATTTTGCTGAGCGAATAGCGCACTCGTTAGCAAGAAGAACAGAAAATAGCAGCCGATTGTGGAAAGAACTTTTCTCATAGCCTACCTCTCAATAATTTGGGTTAAAAGTTATCGGAGAAGCACCATGATGCAGAGCTGGAGTTTTAAGAGACCGGATCAGCAGCATTTGAATGGCTGAAGGTCAACCAGTCTATGCTGCTGATCCATTAGCCTTGCTATTTCAGTAAAATAATTTTCTCTGTTAACACTTGTCCCGAATGCTCAATGCGATAAAAATAGATGCCATTCGCCACGGCTTGCAGGTTATCGTTTTTGCCATCCCAGGTGATGGCATATTTGCCTGGCCCCTGTCGCTGCTCGAATAGCGAACGAATGCGTTGTCCCATGGAATTGTAAATTTGAATATGCGTGATCCCGGCAGACGGCAATTCATATTCGATAAGAGCCTCGGCATTGAAGGGATTGGGAAAGCAACGTGCTTGCAGCCCGGCTGGCGCTGAATTTGACTGAGCCGTTGCCATAGTGACAGCCGGCGGTGACGGCGGCAATGCCCCAAATTGTTGCCCAAACGAGGCCGCATTGCTTGTCCCTCGAACTATCTCACTACCAGTCGCTCCACTACCAATGGTTAAATAGCATGGCTGCATTACGGCGAGCCAATAACCCTGTTTTTCTTCCAGCCTGCCGCTTCCCGGAGGATAGATTTGAAAATAATAGCCGGTAGCTGGATCATAGCCATGCGCAGCGAAGATAGCGCCATTGGGGTTATCATTGGGATTGGTGAAATCAGCGCCACCGGCCACCGAGCCGATCAGATGCCAACCCGCAGCATAATATTGAGTAAATCCGGTGAATGAAGCACCAGAAACAGTCGCCGTCGTGGCAGCCGGTATCAGCAACCAATAACCTTTGCGGGGCTCCAGAGTGGTAGCGGTTTCATACATGCCAGTGGCAGAATTGTAGCTATACGCGCCAATTGCTGTGGGAAACAGCGCATTTAAGTTGTTGTTGGTAGGCGTCACCGGCAGCGAAATGAGATACCAACCTTGACGGGGAAAATTGAAAGTAACGCCAGCATTATACTTAATGGTAAGCACAGCATTGCCTGACACCGAAACCGAGGTCTGCGCGCGCATGTTGATACTGGTCGCCGATCCGATGAGGGTAAAATTTCCCACCGAAGGCAAAGTCGCTGCGTTCCAGCTTAGCGTCGATGTGATCCCTATGGCATTGGTTATTTTCAGTGTCCAGGCAATTTCAGCCGCATAAGGAGAGGCCCATTTACGAATATCGGTATCCAGAGAAGTTGGCGATGAACCAATCTCAAAATAAGCGTAATAGCCCGTTGCTGGTAGTGTCGTCGGCACATCCAGCGACGCATCATACCCATCAGTCCCTGCGGCATCTCCGCCGAACGTGCGGATGAACGTTATATTCCCGCCACTGATCGTGATCGGAGTCGACCATTCTGGCTGGAGACGGATTGCAAAAACGCCATCGCTTTGATCCATTGGACTACCATCAACGTCCGAGATTTTCAGCAAACAATTCGTGGCCGCAGGGGCAGTGACCGACCAGGCCTGCGTCTGATCATCCGGGGTATTGGCGAAAAGAATCTCCCAGGTGCTGCCGCCATTGCGTGAAAGCTCGATTTTGACCTGGCCACTGGTACCTGCGGAAATCCAGGTGATCGTTTGAGTCGTGCCCACACGCCAGGTTTCGCCCCCATTCGGTGAGGTTATGGTGATAAAGGATTCTTTAATAGTAAAAGCGTTATCGCTGATGTCGGATGGATTGCCGTCGATGTCCGAAATCCTGATTCGGCAATTGGTAGATGCCGGTCCGGTAACAGCCCAAAGATGCGTCCCATCATCAGGCGTACTGGCGATTAGCGTTTCCCAGGTCGATCCTCCATTTCTGGATAGTTCGATCTTTACGCTGCCACTATTATTTTGGGAATTCCACTTGATATCCATAGAATTACCTAGGTACCAGATTTCTCCCCCATTAGGCTGAACCACGGTAATGCTGCCGACGGGGACATTTTTGATAGTAAAACTGGCATTGCTCATATCCCAGTAACTGGAATTGTTGCGATCCTGGACTTTGATACGGCAGTTGGTTTGGTCGATGGATACTTCTGGCGTGGTCCAATTTTCGACTCCATCGTCAGGCGTGGAGGTAGTAATGGTTGTCCAGGAATTGCCGCCATCAAGGCTATAAAAGAGCGCGACATAACCACAGGTGTTTTGAGAGTGCCATTTGATCTGATAACTTGTTTTTTCATTCCAAACTTCACCGCCATTCGGTTGGTCCACGGTAATCGAAACCGTGGGCACATCTCGAATCGTAAAATAGCGATCAGATACATCCGAAAGGTTTAGATTATTGGTATCTTCGACTTTGATGCGACAATCCGTTTCATTGGAGTCGACATACCCAATTGTCCACCAAAAAGAACCATCATCGTCAGTGCCTTGAAAAATTGAGGACCAGGTTTTCCCGCCATCCGCAGTGATTCGAATGTTCACTTTGCCCGAGGTACCACTCGAAGACCAGGTGATTTCCTGGGTGGATCGTTCATCCCACACTTCCCCACCGTTGGGAGATGTGACGGTGATTCTTCCTGCAGGGCCGCTTGTATTCAAAAAGAGATAGACATTTGCGTCCCAATCACCAACCACCAGATCTCGATCCCCATCCTCATCCCAATCCACCGCGTCAAAACGAGCATAATAGCTGACATCCAGATTGCCGCTGCCAGCCTGTAACATGGTTCCAGAACCAAAAGCAGGATTGGCGTCGGTTCCGGTATTGCTATAAAAATAGATGTTACCATTATAGTCGCCGACAAGCAAATCCTTTTTGCCATCTGCATCAAGGTCGCACACCTCGCAGCAACTCTCGGAGTGAATGATATTGCTGCCGCCGGCAGTGATGTAAGTTGCGCTTCCAAAGGATGGCGATGAATTTGAGCCGACATTCAAATACAGCAACACATAGCCCGAACTATTGCCGCTCAGCAGATCCTTTTTTCCATCATTGTTCCAATCAACCACCACGGGCGTTGCGCGGGAACCAACATCAAGATTGACACCTCCAGCCTGGATGAAGCCGCTTTTTGATAACACAGGATTGCTGTTGGTACCTGTGTTGGTATATAGCGTGATATTTCCGTTGGTGTCGCCAACCAGCAGATCTTTTTTGCCGTCCTCGTTCCAATCCGCAATCTGCGGAAACGCACCCATGCATCAACCATAGGCCACCGAAATATCCGTACCATTCGCCTGCAACTTGCTGCCGGTAGTAAAAACAGGGTTGCTATTTGTCCCCGAATTTAGGTACAAATAAACGTTGCCATAGTAAAAACAACCGATCAATAAGTCCTTTTTACCATCTGCATTCCAGTCGGCAACACATGCGGCTGCAGCATAGGTGTCAACCTTTATATCAACCCCATTGGCTTGAATTCTGGTACCAGAGGTAAATGTGGGCGGCGGTGACGTTGTAAGGGGGGACAAGTAGGATTTAGAAAGCGCGACATTCAGTTCGGATGTCTGGCTGAACACATTGGATGCCATATAGATCAAATCGGCAGCCATGACCATAAAGATAACGATCAAACGCTGTTGTGCGTTCATTGGAAAACCTCCTCTGTCTAATTAAAGGTGTGATATGTATGGATTATAATTATATCCAATTCCTGCTGGCGGTTGCTGTCGCTACTCATTCCGATATGCCGCTATTGTTTTTTACCAGGTGAAAAGCATCTGAATTGCAAATTTAGGCTAGCACGCATACGCGCGACTATATTACCTCCCTATTTTGATGAGGACAGAATTTTAGGCTAAGCGTCTCAAGAGTTTTGGATTGAATGGGAATGGAGATTACCAGGATGTCGTTATTATCTGCCTTGAAATATAACTATTTTTTTGTAAAAGTCAAGCAATAAATACGACCAATTGACATAATTTTTCAATATCAGCGAAAACCATGGGCGAATCCTTAGCCGATTTGAATGAATTTGAGAGATCATTAGCCTTATCAATCTTTCACTTGCATTCAACGGAACGGTTTGTTATATTTGCGCAGACCATAAAATAGCGAGGGAATAAAGTTCCTCCGGGATAACTAACAGATAAAAAAAATTGCTGCGCCAAAGTTGCCCCGACCCCTAAGTACGTTCCTCGGCTTGATTCGTCAGGTCGCCATCTTCGGCAGCGCTAATTCAGCATGGGCATGGTGGATGTGTGAGTGTAACGGTGCAAATACGAGGGAAGCAAAATGGTAAGTTGAGGCTAATTCGCGATGAATTCTCGAACAAAATATGTGGCCCACGCGGCGCTAGTCGCCGCAACGTATGCCAGTTTAACGATTTTTCTGGCGCCAATCAGTTTCGGTCCTTTGCAAATTCGCGTGGCAGAGGCATTGACCGTTTTGCCATACCTCTTTCCGTCAGCGATCTGGGGGCTGTGGCTCGGCTGCTTCCTGGGCAATATATATGGTGGGCTTGGACCCATCGACATGTTGGGCGGAAGCACCATTACGCTGATTGCCGCTTGGTTGACGGCTTATCTCCGGCGCTTCAACAAACCGATGTTAGCGCCCTTGCCAGCGGTAATTGGCAATGCCTTGGGCGTGAGCGCATACTTGCAATTTTTGCTTGCGCCCCCGCCCATCACCTTTGGGCACCTGCAGCAACTGCCGCCGTACCTGCTCTTTGTCATCACCATTGGCCTGGGCCAGTTGATTGCATGCTATGGCCTGGGCTATCCACTGCTGTTGATTTTGATGAGAAAGCTGCCGCAAGAATGAAATTAGGGAGCTACAAATGCTTGCTTCAATCCTGCCGCCAGATTGTTGTCAGAGATCGCCATCACCGCCACAGAGTCGCGGCCGCAGAGCTCTCCCAAGATCGCTTTATCGGCATAAACGAATAGCGGCACCTGGAGTTGCAGACAAGTGGCTTCAATCTCTCGCTTCAGTTTTTCCGTGGCGTCAGCAGCAACCAGCACCAAAGCGGCTCGCCGCCGTTTCAAAAGAATGCTAACTGCGGTGCGACCAATCTCCACTTTGCCGGCCTTTTGTGCCAACCGCAGCAAGGTAACGATTTTTTCAACATTCACAAGCGCTCACCTCCCTCAAGAGCTGGCGGTAGAAGTCGTCCGCAATTCTGTGCCGCAACGAACGCTCCAAACCATGGGTTTGCCGTGCCAGTCTAGCACACTCCGGCGTTGGACAGATATAGGCTCCACGGCCAGGTAATCGCTGTCCAATGTCGATTTTGATTTCATCATTCGCAGATTTTACAATTCGCAAGAGTTCCTGTTTCCGGCGACTCCGGCCACAGGCCACGCACGTGCGAAACCAATTGGGTTGCGCCACAACTATCCTCCGCTAACGCAAATAGACCAGTTTCATCGTCCGGGAAACATGTTTGGCTTGTCCGGGGTGACTCTCCTGTGTCCAGATCAGCCGGCAAAAATAGATGCCACTATCCAGCGCACGTCCTTGAGAATCGTTGGCTTCCCAGATAAAGCGATAGCTGCCAGCCTCATGAAAGCCAAGTCGCGTTTTCATTACGATTTGGCCTAACAAATTATAGACCTCCAACCACACTTCCCCGGCGTGTGCCAACTCATATCGAATAGTCGTTCGGTCATTGAAGGGATTGGGGGCATTCATTAGCAAGCGAATGGGCGACCGATTGGCGGCAGTCTCTAATTCAGCCAACCGGATGTCGGAAGCACTGCCTTTTTCAACGGCAATATCATCAATCGACCAGCCAGACATTGGTTGCTGCTGATTGCCATCGGTTTGCAGACGAAATCGCAGCAGCAGCGTGTCGGAGCTATCACGAAAAAAAGGGGAAAGATCGTATTGCAATCTGGTCCAGCCAAGCTGTGAACCGGTAATGCGATTGCCGATGCGTTGCCAACTGCTGCCGCCATCCACGCTAATCTCTACCAGGCCAAAGTCTGCATTGGGCTCCAGATCATATTTTGTCCAGAATCGAAGCCAGCGATCTTTCAAATCTCGTTGCCTAATGCCAAATTTGGACTGTAGCGAAACGCTGGCATTGTTGGGGTAATTGGTCCCGGGAAAGGTGGTCATGCATACAAAACCTGAATGCGGTGCATTGCTGTCCAGCGCCCAGCCATTGCCATTCGTCTGCCAGAAATCGGTCCCGAACTCAAAGCCGTCACGGCCGATATGGTATCCAAAATTGGGCGAGACAGCTCGATTGGGATGTGTCGCCAGGTCGCTGGCGGTAAAATAGTAACCGATTGAATCGCCAATTTCGGCTATCGGCGGGATAGTTGCCTGAAACCAACCATCACCGATGCTGACCATTCGGCTGCTGTCTTCCTTCGTGGCGACGCGATAGTGAAGCCAGACCGATTGCGGATTTACAACGATATTGTCCTCAACATAAGCCTGCACCGATCGCTCCTTTGGTTGTAAGAAAATATCGTTCAATGAAACATGGCCGATCTCAGGCGGTGTCTGATCCGCAGCGATGACAAAGGAAAAAGGGCGCTCCGCTGCAGTGACTGGCAAAAACCAGTCGTAGTAAGGCGTCATCAGTTTAAAATAATAGGCAATTCGCCCTTGATAATTGCTCAAATTCAAGCGTTGCTGAAATTCTAAAGGATTCACCTGGGTCATTTCTAACTGCGCAAAATCGCTCATATACTCGTTTTTCCAGAACAAGGACAGCGATTGTAAATCGTTCACAGTAGCAGAGATCCTGGCAATGATGGTCTGCGACTCGGGTGCCATCTCTTGATCCCGCAGCGGTTCATGCCGAATAGGACCTAATTGATTCAGAATTCGCTGCATCAGTTCCATGCGCGGACGCGAGAAACGAGCCGGATCTTCGTCCTGCTTGGCATCAATGGCCTCGAAGCCAAATCCCAGATAGAGCAGTTGATAGTTTTGCTGATAAGTGATTCCAGCTCCACGATCATTTTGATAGCGGAATGACGATCGAGCATTAGCCGTAGGTTCGATCCAATCGGGGTATTGGAAATGTATGGTAATCTGCGGCTGGTAAATGTCAAACGATAGTTCCTGGCCGATGGTGCCCGGCATTCCGATAACGCGAGATGAACCGCTGTGATCGCTGCGGTAGGAAGCATGGAGGTAATTTTCAAAAAACTGCACCGAACTGGCAGAGTATTCGCTATAGTCTACCCCCGAGGGATCAGCCAGGTCCCAGCCGATATCCTGACCCGATAAGAATAAACTCCCTCCTTGATCCATATAGCTTTTCAGCGTCATCCGATCGTCGGCGGTGAGACTGGGGAAAGCCCATTCGCAAAACCAGATGACCAGCGGAAAATGCGCCAGCATGGGCGCTGGCGGCGTGCCCATTAACGAATGATCCCAACGCAGGTAGGGGATACCGAATTGCTGGAGCGCAGTTTCGTAATACCCCTCCACATTGCGATCGCCGGTATCATCATCCACGAGCAACACCGGCGTTTTGCCGATCAGGGTAAATAGCGTATCGTTGCCGAAGATACCATTGCGAAAGGAATAGCTGAGCACGAGCGGCACCATTTTGGGCGGCGCTTGACTGTTGATCTGAAAAGCCAATGATCGCTGAATTCCAAACAGAGAATCCGGTGGCAGATAAGCCATCACCGTTTGACCTTTTGTGATCATCAGATCGGGATCAGATAAAGTCAGGGTCACCAGCATATTGCCTCCCGGGCTGACTGCAAAATTTCGATACCAGGCATCGATGCCAATGGTTTCGTTGCGCTCAAAAATAAAATTGCCATTGCCCCAGCCAGAATCTGTAATCGCGACTTTAAACAACTGTATTTTGGCAGGCTGTTCAACCACATCCGTTTCCGTCAGGCTGCGAAACGCATTCAGCCGACCATGTCCGAGCAGACCCGCATATTTGGGGTTCAAATTGTCGATCGCATCACTACTCAACACAATCTGCCGGGCCAGTTGTAGCGGCGAATCATCAGGAAAATGATTCACCAACAAACCGAGCACTCCAGCGACCAGCGGGGCAGCCATGGAACTGCCGGACATCTCGCCGTAGCCGCCCCGGGAGATCGGATAGGTACTGAGTATGCCAGGGCGACCCACACGTCGATCTCCGCCTGGTGCAGCCAGATCGATATATTTTCCATAGGAGGCATAGCTGGCTTTTTCATCCCGATCGTTCACTGCAGCCACTGCAATGACCCGCAAGTAGCTGGCGGGATAAAAACTGCCCTCCTGATCATTGTTGCCGCCCGCAGCCACCACGATGCAGCCTTTGCCGACAGCATAATCGATAACATCCTGCTCAAATTGCGAAAAGTCGCCCGATCGGCCCCAGCTATTGCTGATAATTTTGGCGCCGTTATCGGCAGCATAGACGATCCCTTCGTAGCCGAAGGGGATGGCATTGGCATTGTCATCCGTGGCCACTTTGACGGGCATGATCTGGCAATTCCAGCTTGCGCCCGCAATGCCGATGTAGTTATTCGTAACGGCCCCGGCGATGCCTGCAGTGTGCGTTCCGTGCGCTGTAATATTGGCAGCATCTGTACCGTAATTCGGATCGCCATCATTATTGCCAAAATCCCAGCCGTGAATATCATCAATGTAACCATTGCCGTCATCATCGACGCCGGCAGTCCCATTGGCTTCAGCAGAATTGCTCCAGATATTCGCCTGCAGATCGGGGTGCTGATAATCGGTGCCGTTGTCGACAATGGCGATAACCGTTGCTGGCGAACCTTGCTGCCGGTCCCAGGCTGAGAAAATGGAAATCTGTTCCAGATGAAATTGCTTCGATAGCAACGAGTCATTGGGTACGATCGCCTGGATATAGGAAAGATACCGCGGCTCGACGTACTCAAAAATTTTCTGCTGCATAAGCGACACGGCCATTTCCCGGGGTGGGATTTGCGCCGGGAAAGAAATTTTATAAATTCGCGCCAGACTGGATGGCTGCCGCAGCCGCGGAAAGGCGCTTTCGATTTTCAAGACGGATTGATAATGATAATTCGTAGAAAAAAACATCTCCTGGATTTGCGCTCCGGGTTTGAGCCTGGCGACCACCACGCCGGGGATGACGTTGTTGGCGGATGGTGATTGATCATTGCTGGCCCACAGCCTATTTCCTCCATAAAGCTGCACCATTAGCAGCAAAATACTAAGCAAGCGATACAAACGATTCATAACCACCTATGTTATACTTTTTATTGATTGGCACAGCGACCCATGATCATGTCACTGCATCATAAATGATTGCGAAAGATCTGGAGTTTCGCACTGGTTATCTTTAATGAAAAATGGTGATTTGGGGTTCGATTAATTCCTTAAGCTGCAATAAAAAAGCCGTTGGGGAGGAGCTACCCTCCCCAACGGCCTAAAGTTATCACCTACCCATCAAGAAAAGCTTAACGAACCAGCATCATCTTCATCGTTCTGGTGTAGTCGCCAGCTTCCAGACGATAGAAGTAAACACCGCTGGTGACATCCTTTGCATTCCAGGTGACCTGGTATTTGCCCGCAGCCTGCTTGGCATTCACGAGCTCAGCCACTTTCTGACCCAGGACATTGTAAATCGATAGTTTCACATCGCTGGGCTTAGAAATGGTGTAACTAATGCGAGTTTCAGGGTTGAATGGGTTCGGGTAGTTCTGGCTCAGCTCGTAATTGAGAGCAACCACTGGATTGGTGCCCTCATCCACGGCGGTGCTCAATCCAAACCACTTCAACGCTTGAGCCACCACGCTCACCGACAGCGAGGGCTCATATTCTGGCCAGTAGTAGCTCGGCTTGGTATCCATACAGAGTTGGTCAAAGGTCAAGAACACGGTCTTGCTGCCGCTTGTCTCTTTGTGAACGCCAGTGGTTCGGCCCTGGGCGGAATCGACAAAGCAAACCACTGCTTCAGGACTTGCGGTCATGGCATCGATCCAGTTGTTGAAGCCCAATTCGTAGTATGGATAGTAATACAGGAACAAGCTGTCGCCAAGGAATGCTGCCAGCGGGCCGCTGATCGGATCATTGGCCACCGGTTTAATCGGGAACTGTACCTGGCCATTGGAGCCGTTGATGTCATGCGGGCCAATTTTCTGGATGCCCATGAATTTGTTGTGCCAATCATCGGCCACGAAGGTCGATTCAGCGCCACCGGTTAAGCTGTAGCCCCATTCCTGAGATGACCAGAACAGGTGCTTATTGCCAGCGGCAAACCAGGCGCCCATTACATCATCATTCATGGTCACCGGGGAATAGCCATCGATTTGAACCATGTAATTGTACATGTTCACCAGTTCGCCAGAGAGCGCGCCATCGGCCACTCCATCCCATACGTCAAAGGGCCACTTAACGCCATTATCATTGACCCAACGATTGGAATAGTAGGGCAAGATGACTGCCGGAGCATAACTTTCATCATTGTAGAATACCAGCAGGTCGGTCTTCTTGGCAAAATAACCAAAGCTGGCCTCGAATGAGGTGGTCGTTAGTCCTGGAATATCCGTCGCCTCGACATAGTAAGTCAGGCGATCGCCCGGATTCATATAACCAGCAGGAAGCGTTGCAGCCCATTCGCCATTTTCTTTGGTGCCACTGACCAGGCTCATGGCCAATGCATTGAAATTGCCATCATTGATTTTGTAGTACAACTTTGCCGTAGCCACGCCTGCATTCGCGGGATTGTTGGCATCCAGATCGGTGATCTTGCATTTGATCTCTTTGGCATTGCTATTCAAAACTGAACCATAGCTGTACAATTCGATAGTGGGTTTGGTGTTTTCATAGTATTCGACCACCACGACCCAGGTAACGGTATAGTGCCGGATCACAAACTGCGGCGGATGGCCACCTCGGCCTGCCTTATAGAACTTTGCTAAACGCGGGGTGTCATCCACCGGATCGGCCCCATAAGCACTGCTGGCATCGGTGCCCATATAATCACTTGCGCCACCATAGGGGATGGCAGAAATGACAAAGGGTTCTTTCTGGTTATCGGGCTCATAGCCCAAAAAGATCATTTCTGTCCAGACTCGCTGTCCATCAACGATTGTTACCGGGAAACCGCCGCTGCCCCACATTTCTTCACCTAATAGCGTAGCATAACCCAGCGAATCCTTGGTGTAGCATGCATCGCCAGCCCATTTCGCACGCGGGAACACCCAGGGATGCGCCGGCTTATTGATCAACAAATTATAGCCCGGCGCCAGCGGAGAGGTGCTCCAGGTTTGGCCAACGATACCAACCGCCTTGATATAGCACGCCGCTGGCGGATTGTAGAATGAAGACTGCGTATCACCTGCGGCAATACCCCAGTTCGAATTGTACGGGAAGCTGCTGCCGATATAACCTGTGGTATCGACAATTCCCAGGTGGCTGCTTTCAAAGATTTTGAAATCTTTGACGGTGAGTTCATTTTTCAATAATTTTTGATAGATTTTTTTGTCAATGGGGATCGCCTCGCTGGTTTGTCCCGGATTGGTGGGTTTCAAAATAGCCAAACGTTGGGCGAAAACACCCGTGGTAAAAGCAACAACTAATACGATGATCAGTAACAAGCTTAACTTTCTCATAATTCAAACCTCCCACGGTTATTGGTTATGAAGTGGTTTAGTGGTAACTCCAATAGCGGGTTCTGCGAATGAGACTCCGATGATCACCTCCTTCGTTATGCAAAGCATCCTTATTTGGGTAAGTGATTATTGAACAAACTGGCGACAATTGAAAAATTATCTTCAGGTGCAGTTGCCTCTAATTCTGTTTCAAATTTAAAAAATAAAATTCAAAATTGCAACAGAAAATTCATTGGCGCTTAAATATTTCAGTAAAAAAATTTTGCGCCGCAAACTTTTGGGCATGATCTGGTCACAAATATTATGCCACTATCTCGAGCCATTTATGACCGGATTAACTATCTATTATTATTATTAATTGCAGCCATCCAAATATTAGCTGAAATCTTCAAATGTGCAAACAGTTACACAGCAGGCAGCCATTTCTTGCACTATGTCAAGGCGCAAAATCGTAATCTTCGCCAGCAACACCATCGCTTGATTTAAATCAACTTAATTTTTTTGATGATCCGTTTCAGCGATCGACCGAATCGGATCGGCTTGATCTCTAACCGTCGCTCCAAGCCCTCGCCCACGCTCTTCGTCTCGATGCCATCGAAATCTTTCAGGTAATTATGAATCACAAAGCGTTCATAATTGCCCAGATATGGCAGCACCACCGGCTGCCCGGTTTGTAACACCTTATCGGCGCTTTCTTTGGCCAATCGCTTCAAATTGCCGATGGGAATCACTTTCAGGACGTAGCGCCCCTCCTGACGATAGGTTCGAGTCTCATAATCGTCTTTATTATCGAAAAAAGCGTGGATTCGCTTCCGCTCGAAGCCGTTTAGATCCTCGACGCAATAAGGCTCCAGCGAATCCCGCAGCTTCTGCTGAATTTCGCTCAGTATGCGATCGATTTTATTCCTGTCAATTTCTGGCATCTCGCGCGATCGTCGTTGGAATGACGACTCCTTTCGCTCCCTGTTCATAGTTGTCAGCTTTCCTTTTTCCACTTCTGTTGTAGGCTATCAATTAATAATTGATGAATATTATCAAAGGCACCATTGCTCATGATCAGTATCTGATCGCCGGGTTGAGCCTGCTGCGCCACAAAGGTAACGATCTCCGATACCGAAGGCAGGTAATAGGCCGTTTTGTGGCGCTGCTTTATTTTGTCCACTACCGCTTCTACCGAGAGTCGCTCTTCAGCCTTGACCTTTTGCGGCAAGTGTAACGCCGCCAGAATCGTGATATCGGCATCGTCAAACGCCGCGGCGTACAAATCCTCCATCAACTTGCGCTTGGCGGTTGCCGTTCGCGGTTCATAGATCGCCCAAATTTTGCGATCGGGAAAGCGACAGCGGAGGCCGTTGATCGTTGCCTTCACTTTGGTAGGGTGATGTGCAAAATCATCGTAAATCGTGATCCCGTTCACCACGCCTTTCACTTCCAACCGTTTGAGGATGTTCTGGAATAACGGTAGGCCCCGCTGGATGGTTTCTGCCGGAACCCCATAAAAATGCACCGCTGCAGCGGCCGCCAGGACATTGCGAATGTTGTGATAACCGGTCAGTGGCACGCTTACGGTGGCAAAAGGACGGCTATCCTTCACAATAGCAAAGCGGGTTTGCTGCTCAAAGAACTGAATCGCCTCCGCACGCCAGACCGCACTTTCCTGCAGGCCAAAGGTTTGCACCGGCGCAAACGAGAAGGCCGATAGCTCCATCACATTCGGATCCTCGATATTGGCCAGCAGCAGGCCGTTGCGCGGCACCAGATTGATCAAGCGGCGAAAAGCCAATTTGATCTGCTGCACATTATCATAAATATCTGCGTGGTCAAATTCGATATTGTTGATGATCAGCGTTTCGGGCAGATAGTGAAAGAATTTGGCGGCCTTGTCGAAAAAGGCCGTATCATACTCATCGCCCTCCACCACAAAGATGTCGCTCTGGCCAATTTTGAATCCCTGCTGAAAATTTTTAGGAATCCCGCCAATGAGAAAGCTTGGATCTTTGCCAGCAAATTCCAGCAACCAGGCAATCAGCGAACTGGTCGTCGTCTTGCCGTGGGTACCAGAAATAACTATCGAATGTTTGCCCTGAATGAAAAATTCCTTCAACGCCGCGGCTACCGAGGTGTAGGGAATCTTTCGTTCGAGCACTGCTTCCACCTCGGGATTGCCGCGGGACATGGCATTGCCAATGATGACCAGGTCTGGCCGCGGCTCCAGATGGCTCGCGTCGAACCCCGGCAAAATTTTTATTCCCTGGGACTGCAAAAACGTGCTCATCGGAGGGTAAATGTGATCGTCCGATCCCGTCACCTGATAGCCCTGCGATTTCAACATTGCGGCCAGCGAGCCCATCGCCGTGCCGCAGATCGCAATCATGTAGATATGTTTAATGTCTCGAGTGATCATCGCTTGTCAATTATTCTTCCGTTGCTGCCAGAATTTCAACCAGATCATCTTCCAGGCTCACCATCGCCTGTTCCACAATGCGCCCCAGTTCCCGATCCTGTTGCAACACGACAAAGGTGGGCACAAACTGAATCGCATATTTTTCGGCCACGCCCCCGGCGTCGCGCTTGGTGCGATCCAGCCCCAGCAGTCGGTAGTGAATATTCCGATTTTGAACCAACTCCATGATCTTTAAAAAGCGCGGCACTTCCCGCTCGGAATCCGGACACCAGGTTCCCAGAAAAACCAGCACCTCTATCTCAGCAGTCAGCTTTTGCAAGGCGGCAACGGCTTCAGCATCCGGCTCGTAGGTCGCCTTGCCCTGAACGTAAGCCGGCAATGCCCTCATGAGTTGCTCTTCATTAAGCCAACCAACGAGCACCGGACGGCTTGTGCCCCTCGTCTGCTTCGGTGATGGTGACTGCGACCACCAGCCGCAGGAAAATAGCAAGATAATGCTAATTGCGCAACCATATCTTAACCATCGAATCATCATCATTTCCCTCAAAAGCGATCTTTTTCAATGCCATTTTCAGTGACCTGAAACCGGACCACCTGCCCCGTCTGTCCCAACGGTCCCAGATCTTTGCCATTCAAATAGAGCCGAACGCCGGCGCCATTGCCGATCAACAATTTGAAGCGATCTTTGCCAGACCAGCGATGGCTCATGCCCGCATCAAAAATGTGTTCCTGCGCCGCGCTATCGTCAACGGCTATCTGCAACCAGGTTCTTTGCAATCCTTTCAATTCCAGATTCAGCCGATCGAATTTAGGCGGAGGCGTAACCGCTACCGGTTTCGGCAAACTATCTATTGCCACCTTTGGTGAATCCGGTACCACGGTTGCTATCGGAGCCACCTCGACTGCCGGTGGCGGCTCAGGTTTTCGCAAAAGAACATAGAGCAAAATCAAAATAATCGCTGCTCCGCCGATGACCCCCAGGAGCCGCAGTTGCTTCAGGTAAGGCTTGATCTTGTTGAGCAGATCGGCAAACTGACCGGCGAAACCTTTTGTCGGAGTGAAGGCTTTCAAATCCTCGTCCGTTACCGTGATGACCGGCGGCGGCTCATCTTCCTTGCGTTGAAGCTGATCGTATTCATGAAGAAACTCCGCCGGATCCTGGCCAATGCATCGCAGATACAGCTTTAAAAAATTTCGAACATACAAATCGGGCAAGAAATCGAATTGACCGGCCTCCATTTTCTTCAGGAAATTGATGTTTACCTTGGTCTGATTGGCGACCTGTTCCAATTCCAGTTTCTTTTTGGTTCTGGCTTCCTGCAATTTTAGTCCGAACTGCGCCAGCGCTTGTTCTTTCAATTTTTCCTTCCTCCCTGAAGTAAGTGATTGACTCCTTTATGTTAGAAATTCTTTCAGCACCAGAAACAGCTTGGTTAGCGGCAGGCCCATCACATTGTAATAGCAGCCGACCAGCGATTCCACAAACACCGCCGCATCGTCCTGAATGCCATACGCGCCCGCTTTGTCCTGCGGCTGTCCCGAGGCAATGTATCGCTCTATTTCCCAATCTTCGAGTTGGCGAAATGTTACGCGGGTCATCTCATGTTCTAAAATGGTGGGTCCCTGGGGCTTTCGAATTACGGCGAAGCCGCTGTATACCTGGTGAGTTTTACCGCTGAGCAGTTTGAGCATGCGTCGACTATCATCCGCATGTTGTGGCTTCCCCAAAATTTGTCCTTCGCAAACAACAACCGAATCCGCGGCAATGATGAGGCCGTCAGTAACTTCTTGGGCAGCCTTTTCGGCTTTCCGACGCGCCAGCTCTTCCACTAACTGGCTAGGTGACGTGAAACCGTTGTCCTGCTCGTTAATATCACTGGCTTTGATGTCAAAATCGGAAATGATTTTTTTTAATAGCTCGATTCGTCGTGGTGATTGTGATGCCAGAACGATATACTTGCCTTCGGTGTTTAATAATGGCATAGGTACTTCAAATAAAGATATTAAAAAATCTGATGAGCCTGCCAGTCGCCTCGACTACCTTTGAATGATTCGCCGCCACTTCGATGGCTGGCAATCTCAGCTTGGCACCCGGCAGAGCGTTGAATCGTCTCAATCGATTGAATTACTATTTACTTATTTTTTCATTAAAAATCAAGTAAAATTTTGAACGCGCCTCCGGACCGCCCCAGCCGAAGTTCCTTTGAGAAAAACGCTGCGCCATTGCTGACATTGCCATTCGCACGACCAATGCCGCCGCTTATTGTATCGTCACAGCGGAAAAGTACTGTCGTTGACCCGAAAGGTAGCGTTTCTCGCCAACGACGCAAAAAGTGCCCTGCAAGCGGATATCTTCCGCCGATGAACCAATCATCACTTCAACCTCGCCTGGCTCAATGGCCAATTTCATTTCCTGATCATAAAACGCCAGCAGGTCTGTCGACAGTTCAAAGCGCAGCCGTCGCTTTTCCTTGGGCGACAGCGCAATCCGCTGAAAACCCTTCAGCTCTTTTACCGGCCGTGTGACCGAAGCCAACACATCCCGAAGATAGAGCTGAACCACTTCTTCGCCTTTCACTTTGCCACGATTTTCAAGATCAAACTCGATGACCACCTTGCCGGCGATCGGCACCTGTTCCGGCTTGATTTTGAGTCGACTGTATTTAAATTGGGTATAGCTTAGACCGTGACCAAAGGGATACAGCGGCTTGGTGGTTGCATCGGAGTATTCTTCCCAAAGATGCGAACGCGCGGCGGATGGCTTGTGGCGATAGAACACCGGCACCTGCCCCACCGAGGACGGAAAAGTGATCGGCAGCTTGCCGCCTGGATTATAATCGCCAAACAGCACATCAGCCAGCGCATGGCCACCCTCTTCCCCCGGCAACCAGGCTTCGATAATGGCTGGGATATGCCTGGCGGCCCAATCGATCGCAAAAGGCCCACCACCAACAAGTACCAGCACGACCGGCGTTCCAGTATTATAAATTGCTTCGATCAATTTCTGCTGCACCCCGGGCAATCTTAAATCGGCGCGATCCCGCTCCTCACCCGAAGTGCAACCGGGCACAAAGCCCGATTTTCCGCCAACCGCCACAATCGCCACCTCGGCTTCACTGGCGATTTTGATGGCCTCTTCAAAGCCCGCTTCGGAGGGATCGAGGAGGTCACAACCCGGGGCAAACAGTACTTCGGTTCGGTCAGGCACTGCTGCCCGAATGCCCTCCAGCACGGTAACCACCGGCACGGTGGGGTTGGGGAGTTGTGCCAGAATCGAGGCGTCAATTTTGTTACGCTTTTGCTGCTGTCGGAGCGCTTCTCGGAATTCGACCAACGAGGGATAACTGTAGTCGCCCAGCAAATTGCGCCAGCTATTGGCATTCGGTCCGATCACAGCAATTTTTTGCAAACTTTTTTTATTGAGCGGCAGCAAATCGCCTTCATTTTTTAACAGGACCATTGACTTTTTGGCAATTTCCAGGGCCAGCTTTCGATGAACCGCACTCTCTACCGTCCGTGGTTGGCTCTCCACCGCGACGTAGGGCTGTTCAAAGAGCCCCAATTTGAATTTCAGCCGCAGCACACGGGCTACTGCCCGATCGAGCAACTTCTCGGAAAGCGAACCATTTCGGAACAGTGTTTTGAGACCTTCGTGATAGCAATCGGCCTGGGGCAATTCCATATCAATCCCCGCCTCCAATGCCAGGCGGCCCGCATCGACTTTGGTGGCTGCCATGTGATGATATCGCTGAAGCTCGGTTATCGCCTCATAATCGGAAACAACGATGCCCTCGAAACCCCATTCCCGGCGCAGGATATCGGTTAGCAGCGATTGCGATGCGGCACACGGAATGCCATCGATCTCGTGATAGGCATTCATGACGGCCATCACCTGGGCATCTCGTACCGCCACTTCAAATGGAAACAAAAATACCTCGCGCAATTCGCGCGGAGCGATCTGTGCTGGCGCCCAATTTAAGCCCCCCTGAGGAACACCATAGCCAACAAAATGCTTGACGGTTGCCGCCACGCCTTTGGTAGGATCATCGCCCTGCAGTCCCTCGATATAAGCCTTACCGATTGCAGCAACCAGATATGGATCTTCGCCAAAAGTTTCTTCAATCCGCCCCCAGCGTGGGTCTCGAGCGACGTCCAATACGGGGGCCAGACCCTGATGCGCATTGATTGTCTTCAATTGCAATCGAATTGCTGAGGTCATGGTCTTGATAAGATCGGGGTCCCAGATGCTGGCAAGACCAATGCTTTGGGGGAAAATGGTTGCCCCCCGCGCTTGCCAGCCACTCAGGCACTCCTCGTGAAACATGGCGGGAATACCCAATCGTGTCTCCTGTAACAGAAAACGTTGAATCTCATTGACCAATTTGGCCACTGGATAGGGTTCGAAATCCGTCCCCCCGGCTGGCCTGGTTACCTGACCCATGCCATGTTTCAACAGCTTTTTGGCTTTTTCCGGTGCAAAACGTTCCCGATTTTTCATCAAATCATAGCCCCATACCGATTGAAGCTGGGCCATTTTTTCGTCTAAGGTCATTCGTGATAATAGATCAGCCACTCGTTCATCGATAGTTCTCGAAGGATCGCGATATATTTCCATTTATCTCCTCTCTCCGAAAAAATACTGGATTATATTCTCGGATTCGTGTCCAATACGGCCTGCGCAATTGCTTTGTCGCGCAGGGATGAATCACTTGCCCTGAGCATGCTTGTTGAGGGCTGACAAAAGAAAAACCAATCCGGCGATAATCATAATGGCGCCCCACCACAAACTGGCATTTAGCTCCACCAGCACGACATTTTGCGGTGGTCGAAAAATATAATAAACGCCAGTGCCAGCAATTATCGCACCGAGAAACGTTAGCATTAGACCAACAAAAAACCAGATCGATAACATTTTTGGTTCGGACATTGTCGAAGTCTCCTTATCTAAAATTATGCACAGGACGCCGAGCCCAGCACATAGAGATATTGCCTCCCATCGGGCAAAATTCTATCGCGTGTTCTCTGCGCAGTGCTAAAGTTCTTTCAACTTGTTCATACTTCAATCAAAAGCAACTTTTTAAAAGGCTTCTCTCGCGCATGGTTCCAATTAAGGCCATTTCCTTTTGTGAAGCCGAAATCGCAGCAATTAGGACAATTCGCGAAATTGGCGGATTGGGAATTCTCCCAGAGCTACCAGAAAATAATATTCAAAATCACAAAAACAATCAACGAAAAGATGGCGACTACGGCCGGTTTCTGATAAAACTTTTGGCCTGCTTCTTTGGCCACGGGAGTTAAGCCTTTCACCAGCCCCACCAGTTCTTCCTTTGGCTTGGGTTTGGTGAAAAAACTAATAACGATTGTGAGCACAAAGCAAATCAACCAGGCCCACCAGGCACGCCACAAATTATGGCTCATGTCCGAGGGATTGGCGCTAAACGTTAACCAGGTTGGATTAATCCAATCGAATTTGATGCCGATGAACATCATGAATGAGCTGACCATGCCGGCAATCAGGCCCCAAAAGGCACCAGCCGAAGTGGTTCGCGCCCAGAACATGCCCAGCAACATGGTCGCAAATAGCGGTGCATTGACCCAACTAAAAATCGCCTGGATGTAATCCATAATGGTATTGAATTTCATGGCCGCATAGGCGGTAAGAATGCTCAGGAAGATACCAACGATGGTGGTGATACGACCAACAAAAACCAGGTGGGCATCGCTGGCATCCTTTTTGAAGAGCACGCGATAAATATCGTAAGTCCAAACGGTATTGAATGCACTGACATTCCCCGCCTGCCCGGCCATAAAACCGGCCAGCAGCGCCGTAATTCCCAATCCGACCAGTCCGGCCGGAAAATAGCGGCTGATCAGGACCGGCAACGCAGTATCATTCCATGGCTCACCAGTATAAGGATGGGGCAGCAGCGAAATCTGTCCCAAATCCTGCAGCTTCCAGGCCACTAACCCGCTGCCAACCACGATGAATGGCAGCGCCATTTTGAAGAAGCTGGCGAAGATCGGTGTCTTGCGAGCAGCATCCAGGTTCTTAGCGGAGAATGCTCGCTGTACCAGCAAGAAATCCGTGGTCCAATAGCCGAAACTCAAAACGAATCCCAATCCCAGGGCAATTCCCAACCAGGTTACCCCCATCTCATTGTCCGCCGGCGATCCGGCAGTAGACCATAGCGCACTCAATCGCTCGGGCAAACCACTAAGTACCGCATTCAGGCCACCCAATTCGATTAAACCCAAAATCGAAACCAGGAATAAGCCAAACCAGATCAAGAAGAATTGAACGATCTCAGTAAAGATTGCCGATAGCAGGCCTCCCAGTGTGATGTACACCCCGATGACCGCGGCACTGATCCAGATGCTCACGTGCAGATCCCATTTCAGCACCACATTGAACACCAAGGCCATGAGATAGAGATTAATGCCGGACATCAAAACGGTCATGATACCAAAACTGGCCGCGTTTAACAACCGCGTCTTCTCATCAAAACGTAATTTTAAATAACCAGGGATGGAATGAATTTTGGAACTGTAGTAAAAGGGCATCATGTACAACCCCAGGAACAGCATAGCTGGTACAGCGCCGATCCAGTAGAAATGGGATACAAACATGCCATATTTCATAGTGCCACCGGTCCAGCCTAAGATTTCCAGCGAGCCCAGGTTGGCGCTCAAAAACGCGAGTCCTGCGACCCAGGCGCTGTTCTTGCGGCCCGCCATGAAAAAATCATCACTGGATAGAGTGAACCTTTTTAGATAGTAGCCAATCCCAATCACAAATCCAAAATAGGTGATGATGATCAGCCAATCGATCCATGACAGTTGGAATGTCATCCAATCCTCCTCAAAATTTGTTAAATAGGTTGGTTTGTACCAAAATAATCAAATTCGTTCTTGCTGCAACATGTTAAAACCAGGCTATATCGTCATGCCTGCGCAGACAGGTATCTCATTCTCGTTTAACCCAAGCATCAGTTTATTAAGGAGATTTCTGTCCACCAGTTAGCGGACAGGACTGACACTGTTTCTTTAACTTCCCATTTTGGCAACAGAACCTCATTCATACAGCCGATAATATATGACATTATCGTCAAACCGTCAAGTGAAAAATTTTAAGGAACAAAATTAATGGCCGAAAAATCAGCGAATCCCTTCCTCAAACAATTCGTGAGCGCCTAATGATCTCGTGGGTGCGGTTGTCGGATCACAAATTTTTTGTGGTGCTATCAAAACATTTGGGCAATCAAAGGAAAAGCGGAAATAGATTAGTGAGTCGATGTTTAAGCGATCAAGACTTGAGCGACGCTGTTGCAATTAGACAAGCCACCAGGCGACAGAGCTAGGGATGGGCGGTCGGTTGCTCGACTACGGAGCCAATCGCCAACCGGAGGTGGATGATATTGTTCGGCGCATCGGGCGTCTGCCATCCGCCAGGGGGCGGACTACCCGCGGTTTTCCAAATGGCGAAGTTCTTGCCAAATGACATGACCGCTGCGATTTTATGCTCCCGAATGCCATATCGTCCGCAAGCGGGCAAATGCGCCAAAGGACGCATCTCCGCCAAGGCGGATGATTCCAAGTTCCAAATGACCAAATGCACCAGAGGACGCATCCGCCTATGGTGTGATTTCAAAACTTGTCCGCCTTTTGGCATGATAAATCTCAAATTCAAAATATTACTGACCAAAATTTTTGCAAAAGAATGCTTGACAAGTATCAAATAAGTTAGTATATTTGGATAGCCCAATATCGAAATGGACGGAAATTTGGATATCAGGATAACCAAATGGCAAAAATCGCTGAAATAACATCCCAAAATCCCTGGTGGAGCCAGGGGGAAGACTTTTATCGTTATGATAGAAATCTATCGCAAGCCAGTCCCATCTTTTTTGAACGAAAAGAATTGCCGTTGAAAAAAGGAAATATCTATATTTTACGAGGTCCCCGCCAGGTTGGCAAAACAACTTATCTCAAAGACCTGGTAAGAAAGCTGGTTTCCAGAGGCATTCTTCCACGGGACATTCTTTACCTATCATTGGATCTTTTCACTTCGAGGCGGGAGTTGAGAAATGCGATCCAGTATTTTCTTGAAACCAGAAGAGACGCTCCTCACGTTTATCTGTTGTTGGATGAAATTACTTCGATTGATGACTGGAACCTGGAGTTAAAATTCATGGCCGATCAGGGACTGCTAAACAATGGAACACTCATTGCCACAGGTTCAAGTGCTGTCAAACTCAAACAGAAAGCGGAACTACTGCCTGGCAGAGGTCTTGAAGGAAATGAGTACTACATCAAGCCATTAAATTTTCGTGAGTTTGCAATTCAATCAATTGATTTCATTTCAGAGCATCTATCAGCCAGTCAGTTCCAAAACGCTCTCCTGAAATTAAAGCCAGTTCTTCTGTCATCAAATTTAAAATTTGATAGAAATTTTGATGATATGAGAGATGTCATTGAACAACTGATCCCATTCAAAACTAACCTGGGTTATCTGTTTCGGCTTTATTTGACGACGGGAGGTTTGCCAGGTGTCATCAATCACTACTTTTTAAATCGTTTTTCAAATCAGAAAGATCAGATTGAAAATGCCATTGCTGAAATTTTTATTCGAGATGTGGTTGGCGACCTCACTAGATTTCAAAAACAGGAAGCCATTGGTCGACAAATGCTAAAAGCGATTATCAGCCGCTTTGGATCACGATATAGTTTTTCCAATCTGTCCAGAGAAATCGAACGAAATCATATCACCACGATCGATTATCTTGACTTCATGGAGGATTCGTTCATCTGCTTCAGTTTTTATGCTTATGATTTTAACACCAAAAGTATAAAGTCAAAAGGTGACAAAAAGGTCTATTTCTTTGATCCCTTTGTCTTTCATTCGATAAAAAGTTATCTTCAGGGAGAGGGAATCTGGAATGTTATCAATCGAACTTTTGAGAATGAAGAGCTGCTTAGCACATTGGTTGAAGGAATCGCTATCTCCCATCTTCGGCTCCAGGGTGAAGCTCCGTTTTTAAGATCAGCAGATACATTTTTGTGGTTTTACTATGATAAAAGTGGCAAAGAGATCGATATCATCTTTAAAGGCGATGGCATTTCTTATGGAATCGAGGTCAAATACCAGAATCAGGTGAGCGAAAAGGATGTCAAAAGAATTGTCCCCATTCAGAAATATTTTCTATTGAGTAAAGAAGATTTTGACATTCAAGAAAACCTGTATATTATCCCAGTTGACATTTTTCTGGCGCTGATCTTGAGTTCTGAGAATAATCTTTAGTTACTTACCAAATTCCCCCATTTTGTAATTGAACCGCTCCCCCCGCTGCTTCAATGCCTCATAATTGGTGGTCTCGCCGTTATGCGTCAGAGCCGTGTGAAATTTGACAAAGGGATGGGCGCTCATCTGCTCGACCACGGAGCCAGTGGCAAATCGAACGTGGATGATATTGTTCGGCGCATCATGCATCTGCCATTTTTAGTTTTTGAGAGTGGTTTTGGATTTTGAGATTGGAAGGTATGTTTTTGATTACGAGAGTGAAGCTTTATGTAGTTGATTTGAAATGATTGACCAGGCATGTTTTGGGCACTAAAATTAATTTCTTGACTATAAAAAATTATTTGTTTATATTTATTCGCAGTCAGGAAGATTCAAGTAAAAACAAAAATAGATAAATTGATAAATGCCCGAAATATCTCGATTCTTTGGAATCATAATCCGTATGTTTGTGGAGCCTGATACATCTCATCACAGGTCGCATTTTCATGCATATTATCAAGATGAAGTTGCCATCTACAGCATTGAGCCTCTCGAGCTGATTGCTGGCAATCTTCCTCGTCGTCAACAGCGATTGGTAGAGGCCTGGGCTGAGCTACATCAGTATGAATTGATGGAAAATTGGGAGAGATTGCAGCAAGGGGAACTACCGATTAAAATCGATCCTTTGAAATAAAATGGGGAATGAAATGAAGCATCCGGTATATAAAGTCAAATCATTTAGAAAAATTGCACCTTACACACTGAAGGTGGAATTCAATGACGGCACCGTCAGGGAAATATATTTTTATCCGATTTTGAAGGGCAAGTTATACGGAGCTCTCCGAGATTCGTCCTTTTTCGATCAGGTGAAAATTGATCCAGAAGTTCATACTCTTATCTGGCCCAATGGTGCTGATTTTGATCCAGCTACTTTGCATGATTGGGATAAAAATCTTCATTATATGGAACAATTAGTTAATAGCTGGGAACAACAGGGGGCTGAATCAGTTTTAGCTGAATGACAAATAAATTATATTAGTGAAATATGAAAAGAAACTGATCAGAATAACAATTAGGGCTGAATCAGTTTTAGCTGAATGACAAATAAATTATTTTAAGAATTGATTTGAATTTTGATTAATGCAACTAGCTCCTTTAATTCCACATCCATCAGCCAACGGATCCACAACTTATCCAAATCATTTGCTCACACAACTGACAACGAACTACGGACTACGGACAACTAACAACAGACATTACTTACAAACATTTTTCCCCGATTTTGTAATTAAACTGCTCCCCCCGCTGTTTCAATGCCTCGTAATTGGTGGTCTCGCCGTTATGCGTCAACACTGTGTGCAATTTGGCAAATGGATGAGCGTTCATCTGCTCGACCACGGAGCCAGTGGCCAATCGAACGTGGATGATATTGTTAGGCGCATCGGACGTCTACCATCCGCCAGTCGGCGGACTGCCAGCGGTTTTCCAGACAGCGAAGTTTTTGTCACAGGACATGACGGCAGCGATTTTGTGCTCTTTAATCCGCCGACTGGCGGATGCTGATGGTGCTCTAACGGATGCTGCAAGATGAAATCCCAGAGCAATTGAGATAATCCGCTGTGATGTTCTGCGGCTCGCTGGTGAGATAAAGCGATTTATCCAGCCTGCCATTATGTTGCGGCAGAAACATCTGCTATTTTCAGTTTGTGGGAGATGTAAAATATGGTAATCGGCTGGACGCTTCTGAGAGTGGTTTTTGGTTTTAGATTGAAAGGGTTATTTTTAATAGCCAGAATCAAATGTTATAGAGTTGATTTCATGGGAATGATGAGGATTGTTTTTGCCTTAAAAATTATTTCTTGAATTTATGAAATTATTTATTTATATTTATTGACAGGAAGATAGATTATCGAGTCAACTCATTTCAAACATGTAGCAAATCGAAGTGTCATGGCAGTAGCTAAGGTGAAAGTGAGTAAATGAAAATTAAAGAGATTATTCTACTTCCATCGGTTATTGATAAACTTATATGGAAACATCATGTCAGCGAACAGGAAGTTCGGGAAGCACTTCGGAATAAACCTAGGTTCAGGCGAATTGAAAAAGGTAAAGTTCAAAATGAAGATTTATATTCTGCTTTATGCAAAAGTCATCAGGGTAGATATCTAATAATATTTTTTATTTATAAGAAGACGCATGATGCATTGGTTATTAGTGCCAGAGATATGAATGATCATGAAAGGAAAAAATATGAAAAGAAATAAAACTAACCACAAAATCGATCCAATCCCAGAAAGGTTCGATAACATTGAAGAAGCATCGGAATTTTGGGATTCCCATAGTTTAGCGGATTATTGGGATCAAACGACCGAAGTTCATTTCGATGTTGAAATCGATGAAGAACCTCGATACTTTATTTTAGAAAAACAAATAGCCAAAAAAGTTTATGAATTGGCAAAAAAGCAAAAAGTATCTCCAGAGACTTTAGTAAATTTGCTTATTGCCGAAAAAGTTTCAGCACTGGCGAGCTAGAGAGAAGGTGATTATTAAATTTAAAATGTCATTGATATGCCTTCCGTCCCTTAATCCTTGTTTGGAACAATTCATTCGTTAGCGCAGCAATCTTCTAATCGCCAAATCCATAAGATTTAATTGATAGCAACGCCAGGAAACTGCAGAAGCAGCTATCAATTGGTTTTTCTCTTATTGAATCACGGTACGACTGACCACGGACAACAACCAACGGCCATTACTTCCCAACATTATTCCCACCATTTTGCAATTGAACCGCTCCACCCGCTGTTTCAGTGCCTCGTAATTGGTGGTCTCGCCGTTGTGCGTCAACGCCGTGTGCAATTTGGCAAAGGGATGAGCGTTCATCTGCTCGACCACAGAGCCAGTCGCCAATCGAGCGTGAATGATATTGTTTGGCGCATCAGGTGTTTGCCATCCGCCAAAGGGCGGACTGCCAGCGGTTTTCCAGATGGCGAAGTTCTTGCCACAGGACATGACGGCTGCGATTTTATGCTCCCGAATCCGCCGACTAGCGGATGCCGATGGTGCTCGAACGGATGCTGCAAAATGAAATCGCAGAGCAAATGCAAAAAATCCGCCGTGATGTTTTTTTGCTCGCTGGTGAGATACAAGAATTTATCCAGCTTGCTATTATGCTGCGCCAGAAGCGCATGTCATTTAAAGTTTGTGGGATATGTAAAAACATGGTAACAGGCTGCCTTCTGCTGAGAGTGGTTTTGGGCTTGAGATTTGAAGGATTATATTTGATGAGAAAGTCAATTATTCGAGACACTTGGGCAGCATGGTCAAAAAAGGTAGACAACGATCATAATCCAGTTCGTAATAATTTACTCCCAAATTAATATGCTCGTAATAATCGTCTCTATGATCTCGATAATATTTTTCTGAGGGAATTTTCCAAAAGTGATCACCCAATTGCTCGGCGATAAACCATTTTTCTAATAAACGTGCTCCTCTACCATTGCCATCACGGAAAGGGTGGATATGGGCGAATTTCAAATGCAATAGCGAGGCATGATAAAACGTCTCTTCGTTCGAGAGTTTCTCATTTAGCAGCGATCCGACTCCTTTGAAAAGTATTTTCATTTTCTCTTCAACAAATTCAGGCTCAATCGCTAAATAAACTAGCCCTCTTTCATCATATACGCCGACCCTTTCGATTCGATATCTTCCTCTTCTGCTTTTGATGAGCAATGTCTTCGAAAAAATTTCATGACATTTTAAAAAGTTCTTTTCATTGAGCTGATGGTGTTGAGCGAACTCATAAGCGTTGACAAGATTTTCGATTTCTTCAATTTCCTTCGTTGGCTTAAACTTTCCTTTGACGAGTCGGTAATTCATGAAGGAATTGAGGTCTACAGTATTACCTTCGATATTTGAAGAATAAACCGCTGAAGTTTGAGTCGCATAGCCAAATTCTATATGATTCTCACTAAAATCGTGGTTTTGAATTAAATCATCAATTTTATAGCCGATAAGTTTGTGATAGTCTGATAGGTATTTTTTTTCAGTGATATCGATTTCTTGCATGTGACTATCCAGTCTTAAAATCCAATGTTTTCAATATAAAATATTTTATTTGAATTGTCAACAAAAAAATTCATTATCTATTTACTGCCACCTTCTATGTAAAACCCATACCCAACAAGTTAGAGGACTAATTGCTTTATTATCGTCAACAATCCCTCAGCCAACAAATTCACAATTTATTACGAATCCCTAGCTCACAAAACTGACAAAGGATTACGGACAAAGAACAACTAACAAGAAACATTACTTACAAACATTTTTCCACCATTATGTAATTGACCTGTTCCCCCCGCTGTTTCAATGCCTCGTAATTGGTGGTCTCGCCGTTATGGGTCAGAGCCGTGTGCAGCTTGGCAAACGGATGGGCGTTCATCTGCTCGACCACGGAGCTAGTCGCTAATCGAACGTGGATGATATTGTTCGGCGCATCGGGCGTTTGCCATCCGTCGGCTGACGGACTGCCAGCAGTTTTCCAGACGGCGAGGTTCTTGCCAAAGGACATGATGGCTGCAATTTTATGCTACCGAAACCCATAGCACCCGCAATTGGGTAAATTCAAATATAAATATTATTAGCAACA
>JAPDQM010000044.1:0-29010 GCA_034505795.1 Candidatus Zhuqueibacterota bacterium | reverse complement strand
CAAAATCCAGGTCCATCACGCTCAACCGCATGTCCCGCTGGAAATTGCTGAACGCCAGATTCGCCTGCAATAAAAATTTTTTCTGGACCAGGCTATGGTATTTCAGATGATAAAGCTGGTTGGAATTATTGCCGTGAAAATGAGTCGAATAATCAGGATCGTCGATCTCCACGCCAACCTTATCGGCGGCTCGATAAGCGAAAAATTTGAACTGGCTTTGCGGACTTATTTTATAAACCGAATTGAAATTGAAATCATAAGAAAAGGGATACTGGGAAAAATCCTTGCTGCAGTTATTCAATTGGAACATCATCTTCGTATTGCTGCGATTACCTGATAGGGAGAAACCGAATTTGTCCTCAACAATTGGCACGGCTAAATAAATCGATTCCGCCGCCAGACCCAGACCAAATCCCATTGCTCGCTGATCGGGCAAATCCTGGCTTTCCATGGCCAGCGCACCAGACAGGGCATTGCCAAATTGTGCCGAAAAGCCACCGCTGGAGAAAAAAGTGCCTTTCAACAGAAACGGGCTGAACGTCCCGAAAAATCCACCAGTGGGCGATTCATATTTATATGGGTGATTGATCACCGCTCCATCCAACAGCACCACCGTTTCCGAGACATCGCCGCCACGGACAAATAATCCAGCGCCTTCATCGACCTGTTGCAAGCCAGGAAAAGTTTTGATCGCCCAGAACAGATCGGCAGCCGCACCAGGCGTACGCACCACATCCATGGCTGTGAGCGTGACCCCCTCGCCTTCATCAGCAGCGGTGAAGGCGCTGGCCGTGACCATCACCGATCGCCCTCGTATTTCAGTCTGTCTCAATTTGATGTTGATTTCGATGATCGAGCCAGCTTTCAATTCCAATTCTTTTTCAAAAGATTGGTAGCCGATGTAGGAACAGATTAATGTGACTTTGCCCGATGCTTTGGTTTTAAAAGAAAAATTGCCAAGGCTATCCGAAACGCTCCCTTCCATTCGTCCTTTGAGGAAGATATTGGCAAATGGGAGGGGCTTGTTTTGGCTGTCAACGACCGAGCCTGTGATGGTGCAGAGTTGTTGCGATTGCCCTGCATAACACCACAAAGGTGCAAGAGTGATCGCCGAAAATGCCAGAAGAAAAATTAGCGATTTCATTTTTTTGCCTCAGGAAAATTGTTGCTGGTGTTTTTTTGCTTCTGGCCAAATGATAATGAAGCAATTGTGAATTTCCAATTGATTTTCTGTGAAGTGCCAGATGAATCGGCGAGCGGACATAGAGGGCGGGGAATGAGTTTGCAATTAAAAAAAGGTTTGGCATTCATCTCAGCGAGAGTTCGCTTTTCTTGATGATTTTTGAATCTGTTTGAGGTGAAAGGGCGGCAAGCATTGCAAGTATGTGTGTGAGGGATTATATCTCACTCATCTTCGGAAACAGCTCCATCTGCGTCTCATATAGTCCCACTTTGTTGATATGATTGTTTCTTGATGTTTTTTGACTTTGGGCTTAAATTTAATCAGCTTTGTTGTTGATAGTTATACCTGCTTGAGTCAATGCTGCTCGTACGGTTCGCCTCACAAATTTGGCAATTCTTATCGCTCGCATTGCATTTTCTTTAGTCACTTCTTCATACTCGCCAGGATATCTTGTCGTAATAGCAAAGGGCGTAAGCTCTTCTGCATCTTTTAGTTTCTCTGTCCAGTTGGCTTTATCAGCGCATAATTCCAATAATCGAGAAATATTGTGGGTGTAAGGGAAGTCGATGTTTTGATAGACCAAAAAAGCTTTCAAATATTTTTCTGCGCATTGTTGAGCATGGTAGGCAATTAATTTATAAGGGCATGAGCTTTTCAACTTCAGCCCATGCTGTGCCAAACGCAAGTCTTCTTCAGCATGTGATATCCATAGCTTTGCCTTCCGAATAATTGTTTCGTCAACTGGATTCATATAAAACTCTCCCTTCTAACGAGGCGGGGCGAGCAACCGTACCTGGAATATGACGATCAGTTTCAAATTCTTCAGGGGTTAAAACGATAATATCTCGAGCAATTCCTAATCCCTTCAATGCTCGATCCATCGCAACCATCAGCTCTCTACGACTTCCGTTGATTGGACAAATGACCAGGAGGTCTACATCACTTCGCATATCAGCCGTCTGGCGGGCTTGTGAGCCAAACAGAATGATTCGCTGAGGATGGAATCCATCCACCAACCGTTTGACCACGCTTTTTAGAATTTGCTCAGAAACCATGTCGCCACTACTTCAAATTTTAATCATTCGTTGCTATTAATTAAATTTTAATATATGTGATATTCTTTTATTTTGCAAGATAAATTTTAAAGTGAAAATCAAAAAACAGTTTATCTCAAATCTCACTCATCTTCGGAAACAGCTCCATCTGCGTTTCATATAATCCTACCTGCTTGATAATTGCATCGACGCGGGACGTGTCCTTTTCAATATCCAGATTATCGGTGTCGACGACCAGCACTCGATTCAGTTGGGCATAGCGTTTGATCCAATCTTCGTAGGCTTGATTCAATTGGGCTAAATATTCTTTGCTGATCGTTCGCTCATAATCCCGTCCCCGCTTGCGAATGCGGCTGATAAGCGTCCAGATGGAAGCGCGCAGGTAAATAATCAAATCGGGAAAACGAAGTGAGCCAATAATGGTGGTATATAAATCCTGATAATTATGATAATCTTTTTCGGTCATCACTTTATTCAAATATAAATTTCTGGCAAACACCTCGCCATCTTCAAAAATGGTGCGATCTTGAATGCAGGTCATCGTGGTTCGCTGAATTTCCAGATGCGCTTTGAAGCGCTGAGTCAGGAAAAAGATCTGGGAATGAAAACTCCAGCGTTCCATGTCGTGATAAAAATCGGCCAGGTACGGATTCTCCACTACTTTTTCATAATAAGGTCGCCAGGAGAATCGTTCACTCAACAGGCGGGTCCAGGTGGTCTTGCCCACACCGATATTGCCGGCTAAGGCGAAAAAATAGTTGCTATTGCTCAACTTGTACCTCGCGTTTATTGTTGCCGGCGGTTAGTTGCAGCCGCCAGAATTCAGTCTCCAGTGGCAGTTTCCAGTCAACAGTCAACAGTTATGATGAACTGATCCTGACTGCTTTTGGTGATCGCTAATGCTTTACAAGAAAATCAACTTTCCATTTCGCTGGATTAAAATGGTATCTTTCAACCAGTGTTTGTCATCTCGTTCGGGATAGTCGGTGGTGTAATGCAATCCGCGGCTCTCTTTGCGATAGAGGGCGCAATTGATGATCAACCTGGCCACTTGCACCAGATTGCGGAGTTCCACCAGGCCGGCGGTAATTTTGGTTTTCTTATAAAAAGTCTCTATTTCTTTGGCAATCAAATTCACCCGACGCAGCGCTCGCTGCAGGCGCAAATTGGATCGGACAATGCCCACATAATCCCACATCAAACGTTGCACTTCCTCCTGATCGTGAGAAATCAGTACCCATTCCTCATGATTGAAAGTTCCCTCGTCGTTCCAGGCGGGAATTTCAGGAAAGACGATGTTCGGAACTTGCCTCTGGTGGTTGATGACCGATTGATAAACTTGATGTGCGAATACCACCGCTTCGAGCAACGAATTGGAAGCCAACCGATTCGCACCATGCACCCCAGTACAGGCGACTTCGCCACAGGCGTAAAGATTCTCAATATTCGTGCGACCGTGGATGTCGGTGACTACGCCGCCACACATATAATGCGCCGCCGGTACCACTGGAATTGGCTGGCTGGTGATATCGAAGTTATATTTCAGACAATTCTCATAAATGTGCGGAAATCGGGTCTTGATCTCGGCGGCGGGCTTATGGGTGATGTCCAGATAAACGAACTCCTCGCCTCGTTTTTTCAATTCAGCGTCGATAGCCCGAGCGACGATATCGCGTGGCGCTAATTCGGCCATGGGATGGTATTTCTCCATGAACCTGGCTCCATTCTGGGTGATTAGCCTGGCGCCAAAGCCGCGAACCGCTTCTGATATCAAAAAGGATTTCGCCTGGGGATGATACAGGGTGGTAGGATGAAATTGCATGAATTCCAGATTGGCAATTTTGGCTCCTGCGCGATAGGCCATGGCAATGCCGTCGCCGGTTGCAATCACCGGATTTGTTGTGTGCAGATAAATTCGCCCGCAACCACCGGTAGACAGAATGGTCGCTCGGGACAAAAATCGCTTGATCTGATGGCTGGCCTCATCCAGCACATAAGCCCCCCAACAATGCAGTGGCGCTTGGGGCTGGTCGCTATGCAGCGCAAGATGATGTTCTGTAATCAAATCAATGGCGATGTGCTGCTCAAAGATCTGAATGTTCGGATGGGCTTTGATGGCCTGTAGCAGTGCCTGTTCGATCTCCTTGCCAGTGAGGTCTCGCGCATGAACGATACGATTGCGACTATGGCCACCTTCTCGGCCCAGATCGAAAGCACTGGCTGCTCCGGCTTGTTGCAGCGAAAAGCGTACCCCCCAATCAACCAACTCTCGCACGCAGGTAGGACCATTTTTCACCAGCAATTCTACAACATCCCGGTGACACAAGCCAGCGCCAGCTTTGAGAGTATCTTCGATGTGCAATTCAAACGAATCGTCCGCTGAAAAAACTGCGGCCAGGCCACCTTGCGCGTAGTTGGTGTTGGATTCAGCTTGTTCTTTTTTCGTGATAATGGCCACCGTCCCCACGGTGGCTGCTTTCAGAGCAAATGAGAGGCCGGCAATCCCACTGCCGATGACCAGAAAATCGGTTTTGATTATCATTGAAGTATTTCGGCAATCTTTTTCTTCAATTCGGTGAGGTCAGATGACTTAATGATATAGGCGTCCGCGGACCAGGTCGCAAAATCGGATTTATAAATGGAATAGGCTGAATTCAGAATCACCTTGAGTTCCTTTTTCATCGCCAGTAATTGTTTTAGCGTATCGATGCCGTTCAGGCCGTCCATTTTGATGTCCAGAATCGCCAGGTCGATATTCTCTCGTCTCAGCAGATCTATGGCGTCATACCCGTTCTCTGCCACCAGAACGCGATATCCCTCGTCGGACAACTCCTGCTGATAGAGCTGGCAAATATTCTTTTCGTCATCAACAACCAGCAATGTCTTCATAGTTGTACCTCCCATTGAAAAATCCGCATCCCAAGCCTTTTCGCACTGAATGATTCAAATAGCCCCGTGCGTCGGCGCCACCTATTCGCTTGCTCGGAACAGGCCTCGTTCCAGGCCCTTGTGGGTATAAACAAACGATTATTTCGGCCTATCCCCATCTATTTTAACTTAAAATAAAATTATCATAAAATCAATAGGTTTTTTTAGCACACCTAAATTTTTTTTGTGAGAATATTCGTCAATCGCGAGGCGAAGTTGGGATCGCAAACGAGGATAATGCCAGTGGCGCCGATTAGTAGCAATAAAAAAGGCCAGCACCGTGTTCCCAGGCGATGCTGGCCCCCCCCTAATCTCAGATGTGAATCAATTAACCTAAAGAGAGTTCCCAATTCTCCTTTAGCAAATCAATTTACCCGAAATTTTCAACCATAACATAAAAGCAACCCGCCGAATTTGCGGAAAAAATTTTCATTGAATTTGGAGCACAAAGTAGCTAAGGCTGCCGCGGATATAGTTGCACCAGCCTGGAATCTTTGTAATAGTGACTTAATATCTGTTGATAGGGGATCTGTTTCATGGCCATGACCGTGGCGCCGACCTGACAGAGGCCCACGCCATGGCCCCAACCGGCGCCTTTCAGAATGAATTTTGAAACTTTGCCATCAGCCGCCATCTCTTTTTCAACATAAAAACAGGAGCTATAGAGATGACTATGTGAAAGTAGCCGACGAATCTCCAATTCTTTGCCAACTTTTAGCCGCTTTTTCGTCCCGACCAATTCCATGTAAATCAAGCGGCCCGAAGCACCACGCTCCAATGGCAAAATATCCCGCAATTCGCCAATATCGTCATTGATTTTCTCGCGGATGATAGCTTCCAGTTCCTCTCGGCCATAAACCACCTGCCAGCGGAACAGATTCTGCGTGGAATAAAGATTGGCGAGCCGGGGTGGCAGTTGATAAAGCTGCGTGTTGCAATAGGCCGGCAGGCTGGAATCGATCAATTTCCTGGCCGTGGCTTCAGTATTCGCCGGATAGGGTTCGATGGGCTGATCGCTGTCGATGCCTGCTACCATGTAGGGGATATGCCGATTTTCCCACACATTGGCATAGTCTTCCATGATTCCCCCGCAAATTTTGGAATAGCGCGCATCGCAAATCTCATCGCCATACATGATCACTTCGCCCCAGGTATTGATCACAGCCTGGCGGGAAATCGCTTGCTCGCGTTTTTTGCCCTGATAGCACTGACAATGGTCATCCGAGCAAAGATGAAAATTAGTGTTGTAATGATGCTTCCCCATAGTGGCAAAAACCGTGGCTCGTGCCACCACGGTCTGCGCTTCCAGTAATCCCAACGGACAATCGGGCGTCATCTCGGACGAATTGACACTCACCAGGTAGTCCTCCAGGCTCAATTCATTGATCACCACCAAGCGACCCTGATTATTAAAGCCCACCTCAATTATTCCTCGGTAATCCAGGTTTTCATAGCGTTGCCAATGGAATTGGATGCCAATCATCACGTTTGATACGGTGATCTGCGTGTCATCATCGAATTCAACAGGCACAATGCGCACGGTAGAGCCAAGCGATTGTCCATTGCATTCCATTTCGCCGCTCGCTGGCCGCAAGATGTTTTCGACAACTACATACTCGCCAGCATCTTGTTGGGCAGCTTTAAACGCCATGGCCTCATCGCGCGTGGCAAAACCCCCGATCACAATCCAATATTCCCGATTGTCAATCAGGCGCTGGTTGAGCTCAAACGACAACCCAACCGTCCGCAATTGAGCCTTAACCCCTCGCTGCAATAGTTCGTCAACGCGGCGTTGCGCCAGCGTCCGATCTTTTTCAATTGCGGCACGAACCTGATATTCGATCCGAGCCGGCGTTGCAGAACCAATCGTGAGTCGATAGGTTTGATTGGCTACACCGGTGATTAAAGTTTGATTAGCAGAATTGGTAAGTCTGAAATTTTTATTGCATTGGAAATCGACCTTTTCAGCCGATTGAATGATCCCGATTCGAATTTCTGGAATTCGATGTTGAACTGGCAAAGCTCCCTCCATCTAAAAAGTCATTGGTTATTGGCTATGAGGTGGACGACCTCGTGTCACAAAAATGATAATATAGTCGAATACCATAAATGGTCGTAAGCACCGCCGCAATCAGGATCGGCAAGCGAACATGGTCTTTATAGTAATACCAGCCCATCTGAGTTGGGGTGAGATTGGTAGACATAAGTGCCATGGCATTATTGATAAAGTGAACCACTATGGCCGGATAAACACTATTCGCTTTCCAGGCCAGAACCCCCAGAATAACGCCCATGATCAGAATCTGAATGCTCCACCAAATATTGAAATGGAAAAACGCAAACGTCAGTGCGGTGGACATCACGGCCTTGGTAACATCGAAATGGTTTTCAAAGCTGGTCTGCACGAACCCTCGAAAGAGGAACTCCTCCACAACAGCCGCCAGGAAAACTGCCGAAAATGCAATGATAATTAAATCTGAAATAGAGTTAATCTTCAACGATGCTTCCAGCATCTGCCGAATCGGCTCCGGCATCGGCAGCACCAATTGAATCAGTCGGTCAATCTCATCAGTGACAATGGTGAATGCCATTCCGATAATCGCACTAATTCCAAGGACATTGAAACTGACTCGTCGCAGGCGAAATACAGTTTGAATGGGGTATCGCTTAATCACCAGATATAGCAGCGCCGGAATGATCACCAACCCCTCGAGCAGAAACAGTTCGGTTCTGGCACCGACCAGTGCAACCAGCGCGGCCACAACGAACGTAACAATAATGGTGATTAAAAGGATGACAAATACTTCTTTGACTTGAGGATAAATGGGTGTTCCCTCTGTATTCATGGCTGCTCACTGATTAATAGTTTCCGCAATTTTACTCAAAATGATGCCTGCGGCGACTGCCATATTTAGCGATTCGGCCTGGCCATGGCGTGGAATGGCAATAGTGCAATCCACCCGGGATTCAAGCTCGCGATCCACACCTCGGTTCTCATTGCCCATGATTAACGCCAGCGGCAATCGATATTGAACTCGATGATACCACTGCTCCCCCTGCACATCCGCCGCAAAAATCTGAAAACCTCGCTGTTTGAGAGCAGGTAACAGCAGTTCCAGTTTGGTGTTCTCGAAAACCGGTACGTGGAATATCGACCCCATGGTAGAACGCACGACTTTGGGATTGTAGAGCTCCACCGAGCCCTTGCTGAACACCACTGCATCGACACCAAACCAATCGCAAGCCCGGATAATTGTACCGACATTTCCTGGGTCCTGGCCCGTATCAACAATGACCAGAAATCGCCAGGCCTCATCAAACAATCGTTCGAGCGGCGATTGCTGCTGCTGGACGATGCCAAAAATGCCCTGCGAATGCACCGTTTCTGCTAGTTGCTTTGCCGCTACGCCATCAATTGCAACGATTTCCACCTGCCGCTGCTGGGCCAATTCCATCACCTTTCTTGCCGCCTGGTGATCCAGATTTTGATGGCATACCAGCAGCATTTTCAGCTTATGGTCCGACAACAGCGCTTCCTCGCAGAGCCGGAGACCCTCGATTAAAAAAAGCCCCTGCTCAATCCGGCCTCGTTTATGCTTTAGCGCTTGAATTTTTTTAAATCGAGTTTTTGAAATCATGTCGAATGAACAATGAGTAAACATGTTGCTGCTGCTACAGATCGCAATTGTGTCATTGCTGGCACCAATCAAGCGACAAAGTGAACGGTGCCATGAGAATTAACCTCGTTCTTTCACTCGTTGACATCTATTTGCCACAGTTCGATAACCCAATCAATTCCCATTTTGATACTTTTCATCCATCTCCTGAATCACCTGCATCACTTCGGCCACGTTCTTGGCTTGCAAGAGGCGTTCTCGAAATTCTGGTTGTCGCATCAATCCCGAGATATGACCGAGGGCCTTTAAATGCGGCCCGGCTTTATCGGGAGGTCCGATTAACATAAAAATAAGCCGTACGGGCTGATTATCAATAGAATGAAAATCCACATCCCCATCGGTAATTCCCAGCGCGACCACAACATCCTTTACGCCTTCTGCCTTGCCATGGGGCAGCGCCACCCGATCCCCAACTCCCGTGCTCATGACCTGCTCCCGGTCGAGGATCGCCTTTAAAATTTTATCCCGATTCTTTATTTTCTTCTTCCGGTACAAATGATCGACCATCTCTTCTATGATTTTATCCTTTTCATGATTTCTCAAGGGCAAAATCACTTGATCATTTGACAGGATGTCAGTTAATTTCATAACCTAAGCCTCCGAAACTCGCCTCCAATAAAATAAATGTTCTATCCCCTTCAATTTCTTTTTTATCAGCTCGGCCATGCTATACCAATTGAGGTTGCACGTAAGGAAGGCGAATTTAACTCTTGTAGCGATGAGAAACTGCTATATCTCCTTGCATCAGCGAGTGCCAATTCCTAACTGGTCGCTGCCCATTCATCACCGAGACGGTGTCAATTCTATCTGCCGGGACATGAAGCCAGCTTAGAGTTTATAGCCAAATTTGCGCAGCAGCTCTTTTCGAGCCTGTATATCGGCTGGCGTTTCAATGCCTAACGATTTCTGACCATCAATGACACCCAAAATCCCTCGCCCCAATTCCGTCTCGGCAATTATGACTTCCACAGGATTGGCTGTTGCGCAAAAGATACGGCATACTTCAGGAACCGTCTGAATTGCGCGCAATACATTGATAGGAAAAGCGTTTTTTATAAAAATGATAAAACTATGACCAGCACCAATTGCCAGGGCATTTTTTTGGGCCAATTGAATCAGGCCGTCGTCATTGCCGGACCAACGCACCAGGCGTTTGTCAGACGCTTCACAAAATGCTACCCCAAATTGAATCTGTGGCACAGAATTCACCAGTGCTTCATGAATATCTTCAACCGTCTTAATGAAATGCGATTGTCCCAGCACCAGGTTCAGGTGCTCTGGATTGTCGATTTTTATCACGGATAATTCCATAGCTAACCTCCCGGTTCGAAAAGTTAAGCAATGTTGCTTGTATCAGGTTCGGCTTAAAATAAAGATTTTCTATATTCAAGTCAAGCAATTTGTCAAATATTTCACACCGAATAGCAAAACGATGCGCGTGCTAATATTAATTACGCCAAAGTGATGGCTTAAATGCTTAGCTGCAACATCAAGTTTTACTACCATACCAAAACATTGCTTGACATTGGCCGAAGAATTACTTATTTTAGAGCCGCTGTAACCAAAATGCCTATTTTTTAGATCTGCGTAAATCGGATACAATCAAGGGGAGCCGAATGATGGCTGCGATTTTTTCTCCTGCTGCAATCAAATTTTATTTTGAAACTTGGCTGATCCGATCGGGCTGGCCTATGAAAAAACAATTGATTCATTTCTTCAACCGGGATTCGATAACTACCACGCATTCAGGAGATATTTATGTCCATACCCAATAATGCTCAGATACCTATTTGTGACCTTCATTGTGACACTGCAGCAGAAATTTTGGCCGGTAACAGCCTGACCAGTGACCGGCCACAGGTCAATCTTCCCAGACTGAAACAGGCCAAAGTTGGCATCCAAATTTTCGCTTGCTTCATTTCATCGACTATTCCGCCCAACCTGCGCTTCCAGCATGCGCTTAAGATGATCAGTGCTTTGAAAAATGAACTTTGTCACTACCCTGACTCTATTGACATCTGCACCGACAGTCAGCAACTTCAAGCTGCGCTGGCAGCCGGCAAAATTGCCGCCATCCTGGCTGTTGAAAACGGCGAGGCCATCGAAAATGACCTGACAAATCTTCATCAGCTTTATGATCTCGGCGTGCGCTGCATGACCATCATTCATTCGCATAGCAGCCAATGGGCCATTTCTTCGACCGACAGCCAGCCAGCGTTCAATGGCCTTTCCTCATTCGGCGAAGATGTGATTCGAGAAATGAATGCCCTGGGCATGATCATCGACATTTCTCATGCCCATCCGCTCACTGTTTCCCGTGTCTTATCCATAAGTCAGCATCCCATCATTGCTTCGCACTCCTGTGCCGCTGCGCTCTGTCCCATCCCCAGGAATTTAACCGACGAACAAATACAGGACCTGGCCGCCGCTGGTGGCATGGTGGGTATTAACTTCTTCCCGGGATTCCTGGATTATGCCTATTACCAATTGATGGTGGAGCGTGGCGGGGACCTGTTCGCATCATTCGATGAGCTGGAAAAGCAAGCTGGCAATGACCCCATTGCCCTGGCCGAATGTATGCACCGCTACAGTCAGCAATTTCAACGAATGATGGCCGACCAGCAGGTCACCGCCGATCGCATCATCGAACATATCCAGCATATTATCCAACTGGTAGGTGCCGATCATGTTGGTTTCGGTTCGGATTTTGATGGCGTGCCAGCGACGCCCATAGGCATTCCCAATTGCCTTGGCTTTCAGCTATTGCGCCAAAAATTTGCCGCCGCGCATTATCCAACGCCAACAATAGAAAAGATTTGCTATAAGAATTTTCTCAGAATTTTTGAATCTGTATGCCATTCATGACCGCCGGGCAGTTGACCAAACCCACGAAAGAGACTTCCAGCTTGCTATCGCACGGGAAGTCTCTTCTGGAACGGCTCGGTCTTGCCAGAACAACTCATCTCAACACCTTGGCCACCGTAGCCCCGATTTCAGCCGGGCTATTGCAGACGTGAACTCCTGCCGCGGTCAGGGCCGCCATCTTTTCAGCCGCAGTTCCCTTGCCGCCAGCGATAATCGCACCCGCGTGGCCCATGCGGCGTCCAGGAGGAGCCGTACGTCCAGCGATAAAACTTACCACTGGCTTGGTCATGTTTTCTTTGATAAATTTAGCTGCCTCTTCCTCAGCCGTACCACCAATTTCACCGATCATCACCACAGCCTTCGTTTCCCGATCTTGCTCAAACAGGGCCAATGCATCTACAAAAGTGGTGCCGATGACCGGATCACCCCCAATACCAATGCAGGTGGTTTGGCCAATCCCACGGATCGTCAATTGATGTACGGCTTCATACGTCAAGGTGCCTGAGCGGGAGACGACTCCCACCGAACCTTCCTTATGAATAAAGCCGGGCATAATTCCTACCTTGGCCTTGCCCGGTGAAATGACCCCGGGACAGTTGGGACCGACCAACCGAGTCGGTCGATGCTTGAGATATTCAAAGACTTTTACCATGTCCAGCGTCGGAATACCTTCGGCAATACAAACGACCAGTTGGATTCCGGCCTGCGCCGATTCGGTAATGGCATCAGCAGCAAAGGCCGGCGGCACAAAGATTACTGCCGTGTTAGCGCCTTCTTTGGCAACCGCCTCGGCTACTGTATTATACACGGGAACCTTATCATCGAATTTTTGCCCCCCCTTGCCAGGAGTCACGCCAGCAACAACGTTGGTACCATACTCGATCATCTGGCGAGTGTGAAACGTGCCCTCACCTCCAGTAATTCCCTGCACCACCAGACGCGTATTTTTATCAACCAAAATGCTCAATGTTATCCTCCATTCGCTTTATTAGTGACAGTGGCACTCATGCAGCAAGTTCAGCGACTATTTTCTGCATTCCCCAGGGCCACATTGCTACTTTCGTCGATTCTTTACACATCATCCTGAGTTGCATCAATTGGCTAACGCTTCTACGACGCGCTGTGCAGCCTCCTGGAACGAATTGGCCACCAGGAACTTCAACCCCGATTGATTTAAAATTTCGGCGGCCGCCTCGGCGTTCGTCCCGGCCAGGCGCACGATCATCGGTACGCCAACGCCGATTTTTTTGGCTGCCTCAACCACGCCAGTGGCCACGCGATCACAGCGCACGATGCCGCCAAAAATATTGATTAGCACCGCTTTCACATTGGGATCGCTCAAAATAATGCGGAAGCCATTTTCGACGGTCTCGGCGCTGGCACCACCACCGACATCCAGAAAGTTCGCCGGATTGCCGCCAGCCAGCTTAATCAAATCCATCGTTGCCATGGCCAATCCCGCACCATTCACCATGCACCCCACATTGCCGTCCAGCTTGATATAATTCAATTCATATTTTGAAGCTTCCACCTCCAGTGGCTCTTCCTCATCAAAATCCCGCAACGCCACCAGATCCTTATGGCGAAAGAGCGCATTGTCGTCAATATTGATCTTGGCATCCAGCGCCAGCACCCGGCCATCGGTAGTAACGATCAGCGGATTGATCTCAGCCAGCGACGCATCGACAGCCACATAGGCGTGGTAGAGCGCGATCATAAAATTTACCGCATTTTTGAATTGGTCGCCTGTCAATCCTAACCCGAATGCAAGTTTTCGCGCTTGAAACGGCATGAAGCCGGCCGCCGGGTCGATCCATTCTTTCAAAATTTTCTCAGGCGTCTCTGCCGCTACTTTTTCGATCTCCATGCCACCTTCGGTGCTGGCCATGAACACCAATTGCGACTTCGCTCGATCCAACACAATGCCCACATAGAGTTCTCGCGCAATCGACAATCCCTGCTCCACCAAAATCCGGCGAACCAGTTTGCCCTCGGGACCGGTCTGGTGCGTCACCAATTTCATGCCCAGCATCTTCTGAGCGATGGCCTCGGCTTCAGCAGGATTCTTGGCCAGCTTCACACCACCGCCTTTGCCTCGGCCACCTGCGTGAATTTGGGCTTTCACCACCACGGTCCCGCCACCCAATTCTTCGGCGATCTTTCTGGCATCGGCCGCCGTAAAGGCCACTCTGCCATCGGGAACCGGGACATTGAATTTGCGCAAGATGTCTTTGGCTTGATATTCGTGTATCTTCATTCTACCTCCTGTTGATTTTGAAAATTATTTGAATTGGGATCACTCTCCATACTGGTTCTTTTGAATTGTTCAAATTTACCCATCACAAAATAACAAAATAAAATTAACGATCAAGCAAAAAATGCAGCCGATGTTTTTTCCCAACAGGGAATATTTTTTAACACCAAACGCCAAGCCGCAAAATGAAAGCATGACTAACAGAACATTAATGTCAGCAACAAACCTTGGATCTAAAAATGGACTCCGTTTGGTTTCATCATTGAATTGTGCCATGGTGCCTTAGCGGTAACCTGGCCTGCCTAATTCAGGAAAAAATAAAAAAGCTGATAGAAATATCTATCAGCCTTTATTTTGATCCAAGTTGATTAGCCCCATAAGGTTCAATATGCTTGGAAGGCAGGCGTCCATGTGATTATCCAAAAATTCATCCACCACGAATCCGATCGGTCATCTGCCAGACCTCAAGTCGGGACGATGACCAAAAAAAAGTCCATTGACGAACCAATGGACGTATTGACTTGGTGCGCCCACAGGGAATCGAACCCCGAACCTACTGATTAAGAGTCAGTTGCTCTGCCAGTTGAGCTATGGGCGCTCAATTGTTGCCGTTTTGAGATCGGTCATCCTTCTCACTGAAAAAACAAAAGAACAATTGCTTGTTCTCTCAAACGTTGGTGAGGGTGCAGGGAATCGAACCCTGGGCCCACGGCTTAAAAGGCCGTTGCTCTACCGGACTGAGCTACACCCTCATTTTTTTAGCGGTGCACAATATAAGAAATTTTATCATTGAAGTCAATAAAAAATTTGATTTTTTCAAGTGGCTCAAAGGCGATTGTAGGCAACCGCCAAACCCATGTTATTTGCCAGACGACAACAGTGGCATGTCCATCATGCAAAATTGCCGCACCTCCCCCTGATCCGTTTATGGAAATAAAATCTTTACCGCCTCATCAACTGTGTGGATGAGATGAATTTGGATGGACTTTTTCACCTCGGTGGGTAACTCCACCAGGTCATTTTCGTTCTTGGCTGGTAAAATAACGGTTTTGATGCCCGCACGCCTAGCGGCTAGCAATTTTTCTTTGATTCCGCCTACCGGCAATACCTTGCCGCGCAGCGTGATCTCTCCGGTGAGAGCTATGGTATTTTTCACCTTCACATCTTTCAATAGCGAAATCAATGCAATAACCATGGTAATTCCCGCCGAGGGTCCATCCTTGGGAATGGCGCCGGCAGGCACGTGGATATGGATTTCGCCATTCTCGATTTTCTTGCGATCGATTTTCAGCTTATCCGCCCGCGAGCGAACATAAGTGAGCGCCGCTTGCGCCGATTCTTTCATTACGTCGCCCAATTGGCCAGTAAGCATCAGCCCTTTCTGGCCTTTCATCAAGCTGCATTCGATGAATAGAATATCTCCGCCATAGGGCGTCCAGGCCAAACCAGTCGCAATGCCAGGCTCGGTAATCCGTTCGGCAATTTCCGAATAAAATTTTTCTGGTCCCAAAAATTCCGCCACATTTTGACGCGTGATCACGGTTTTTTCCGGGCTGCCCGAAGCTACCCGCCGGGCGACTTTGCGACAGATCTTCGCGATTTCCCGCTCCAGGTTTCGCAGACCGGCCTCCCGAGTGTACTCTGAAATGATATGTTTGATGGCATTTTTGTGAAACAGTACGTGACTATTTTGCAAGCCGTGTTCAGCCAATTGCTTGGGGATCAGATATTGAAAACTGATGCTCAGTTTCTCTTCCAGCGTGTAGCCCGGCAGTTCGATCACCTCCATCCGGTCCCGTAGAGCTGACGGGATTGGATCGAGATAGTTGGCCGTGGTGATAAATAGCACATGGGATAAATCAAATGGCACATCAAGATAGTGGTCGGAAAAGGAATAGTTTTGTTCAGGATCGAGCACCTCCAGCAAGGCCGAGGACGGATCGCCGCGGAAATCCTGACCGATCTTATCAATCTCATCCAGCATAAAAACCGGATTGTTGGAGCCAACGTTCTTAATCCCCTGAATAATCCGCCCCGGCAGCGCGCCGATATAGGTGCGACGATGACCCCGAATTTCAGCTTCATCACGCACACCGCCCAGGGAAATGCGAATAAATTTGCGGCCCAGCGACCGCGCAATGGATCGCCCCAGCGAAGTTTTGCCAACGCCAGGCGGCCCAACAAAGCAAAGGATCGGCCCTTTCATATCGCTTTTCAATTTGCGAACAGCCAGATATTCGAGGATTCGTTCCTTTACCTTTTCGAGGTCGTAGTGATCTTCGTTTAAAATCGTCTCAGCAGCGCTGATGTCCAGGTTGTCTTCGGTGGATTTTGACCAGGGCAAATTTACCAGCCAATCGATGTAAGTTCGTGAAACGGTGTACTCTGCCGCCCCTGGTGGCATTTTGGCCAGGCGATCCAGTTCATGCAGCGCCTCTTGCTCCGCCGCCTCAGACATTTTCGCCTCGGCAATTTTGCTCCGCAATTCATTGATCTCGGCCGTGCGTTCGTCCGTCTCGCCCAATTCCTTTTGAATCGCTTTTAGCTGTTCGCGCAGATAAAAATCACGCTGATTCTTACCCATTTCCGATTGCACCTGGGTTTGAATCTTCGATCCCATTTCCAGCACTTCTACTTCGCGATTCAAGAAGACAGTCAACTTCTCCATCCGCTCCTTCACATTGAGCGATTCGAGAATGGCCTCTTTTTCAAATAGCGATAAATTGAGATTGGAAGCCAGCAAATCGGTTAGCCGGCCTGGATCATCCATATTCATCACGGCAATCTGCAATTCATCGGGCAGGGTGGGCACCAGCATGCTAATGCGTTGGAATTGATTGGCGATATTCCGCGCCAGCGCCTGAATCTCCAGATCCATTTGCAGCACATCATTCAGCCGCTTGACGCGCGCCACAAAGTAGGGTTCTCGTTGCTGGAATTTAACGATTTTGATCCGCGACAAGCCCTGGACCAAAATTCGAATGCTCCCATCAGGAAAACGTAGCATCTTGAGAATATATGCCGCGGTACCATAGCGAAACAGATGTTCGGCTTCCGGATTTTCAACCTCGGGCTGTTTTTGGGCCACCAGTCCGATCAGCTTATCCCGCATCAGAACATCATCGATGAGGCGCATCGATTTGGGCCGGGCAATAATCAAAGGTGTTACCATATAGGGAAAAACCACAAAGTCGCGCAACGGTAAGATGGGCAAAGTATCTGGAATGTAAATGTCCTGGGTTTCGTCAAAATCTTTCAATTTGACCAGGTTGCCTTCATTCATAAATAACTCCGATCTAGACTAATAGATAATTTCTCGCCACATCACTTTATTAAACCAGGATGTCACTCATGCCAGGCAATAATTACAATCATCGCCCTAATTTTCGTGGAGCAGTTTTTCAAAATCTTCATCCTTGCCGATGCCCACCAAAATATCACTATCTTTCACGCGATGATCTGGTGTTGGCACCACAACGAGGTTCTCCGGAACCAATTCTTTGATGATAATAATTTGAATACCAAATCGATTGCGGATGTCTAATTCTTTCAGCGTCTTGCCCAGAAAGGAATTGGGCGGCGCGAATTCCAGAATTGTAATCCCCGGGCTGAAGGGGATGGCATCCAGTATATTCACGTTTTCCAGGCTTCTGGCGAGACGAAAGGCAACATCGCGCTCCGGGAAAATCACCGTTGAAGCCCCAATGCGATCCAAAATTTTGCCATGATCCTCGGTGGATGCTTTGGCAATTATTTCTTTGACGCCTAACTCTTTTAAATAGAGCGTCACCAGAACACTCGCGTCAATCTGATCGCCAAGGCTTACAATGACCACATCAAAATCAGTAATGCCTAGAGCCTCGAGTGCGTTTTTATCCCTCGCATCGGCAATCACGGCCTTAAAAGCGATGGCACTGATTTTTTCGATTTTTGATTCATCGGCATCGATCGCTAATACCTTGAAACCACGGTCTGCCAGGTATTTGGTCAAATAATAGCCAAAAGTGCTGAGGCCGATAACTGCAAACGTTCTCATAACCGTTGCTCAAATCTTTCCCATTAAAAGTGATCAGACGATGCGAGCTTTGGTGAAATTGAAAACGACATGGCGCGGTTTAAATCACAGCTATTAACTATTTATTGTAAACAGAACTTAAATGTCGACGTGCTTGGTTTCCCATTGGTGATGTCTCGATATAGTGCTTCTTACGCTCTGAAATGCTATGTCGCTTAGCCAACCAATACGTTGACCTGAGCATATTTGATCCGTTGCTGTTCCTTTTTCGCAATCGCCAGAACAACGGTCAGCGGACCTACTCGGCCAATAAACATGACGAAAATGAGAACCACCTTGCCCATGTTGGATAAACCAGATGTTATACCTGTTGAAAGACCCACAGTTCCAAATGCTGAAACTACCTCGAACAATGATTCTAGGAACATCCCCCTGGTTAACGAATGCGGCGTCCAGCCTTTTTCAATAGTCATTAGCAGAATGGTCGCTATAGCGATGACGACCAGAGAAAAAAAAGCGATCGAAATGGCCCGAGATACTGTTTCATAGGGGATGCGATGATGGGAGACATTGACCCATGGCCGATTTTCAAGGCGAGATAGCAGCATGCCAAATACCACACCGGCTGTAGTGGTTTTGATACCGCCACCACAAGAACCGGGTGATGCGCCGATGAACATCAGCAAGATGATGATAGAAAGGCTGCTGTCGGTTAATTGGCCAATATCCACGGTGTTGAAGCCTGCCGTGCGGCTGGTAACCGATTGGAAAATCGGCACCAAAATTTGAACGCTGATGGATTGCCCCAGCAGCACATTTTTGAATTCAAGACCAAACAGCATAATCGCTCCCCCAGCAATCAGGATGGCAGTAAGGAGCAAGGCAAATTTCGAATGAAAGGATAGAGTTTTTCGAAGCGAACTCTGCCTGCTGGTTAGATACTGCTTCAATTCGAAGAGAACCATAAAACCAATCCCACCAGCAATGATCAAAGCCATGACGATAATATTGACCGCCCAATCCCCGCGGTAATCCATCAGGTTATTCGGAAACAGCGAAAACCCGGCATTGCAAAATGCTGAAACAGCGTGAAACACACCATAGTAAATTGCCTCCACCTGGGCAAACCGATGGCTGAAGCAAATGGTTAGCAGACCAGCGCCAACCAATTCAATTAGCATGGTCGCCAGGAAAACGATTTTTAATAGCCCAGCAAGATTTCGAAAGGGAGCCTGGGTGATGGTCTCCTGAATCACATCCCGATCAGATAACGAAAATTTGCCCATCACCAGAAAAATAAAAAATGTAGTAAACGTCATAATCCCCAGACCACCGAGCTGGATCAGGGTCAGGATGACAAGCTGTCCCAAAATCGAATAGGTTTTGCCGGTATCAAGCACGGTTAGCCCCGTGACGCAGGTAGCAGAGGTGGCGGTGAACAACGCATCGACGAATGAAACCGGGGCATGCCGCGCCGATTGCGGTAGCATCAGCAACATAGTACCGATTAGGATCATTGCCAAGAAACTCCCCGCGACCAGGCGCGACGAATTCCAGAATTTCTGGGTATGCCAGTGCATCACCGAGTACTACCTTATCAGGATGATTCTTAAATCCATAACATTGGTGTTCGTAGGGCCGGTTTTGATCAAATCTCCCAGCGATTCAAAAAAGTGGTACGAATCGTTGTTTATCAGGAAGTCGCTGGCTTTTAGCGATAGCTTCAGGCCGCGGCTAATCGTTTCACCATCCGCAATGGCACCGGCCGCATCGGTAGGGCCATCAGTGCCATCCGTTCCAGCACTAAGGACAACGACATTGGGCATTCCCTGCAAATCGATTGCTGCGGCCAGCACAAATTCCTGATTTCTCCCACCTAAGCCGCTTCCTCGAATCGTGACGGTCGTTTCGCCGCCCGAAAGAATGCAAGCCGGCGCTGCGATCGGATTCCCGGTTTTTCGGACCTCCTTGGCAATGGCCGCATGTACCCGGGCGACATCCCTGGTTTCGCCTTCGATAAACGTGGACAGAATCAACGTCTGATAACCCCGGCTCACGGCCACCTGTTGTGCAGCCTGCACAGCTTGCCAGTTGCTGCCAACGATCACATTGTGCGTGGTGGCAAAAGCTGGATCGCCGACTTTAGGAGTGTCCGGGATTCGTCCGTCAGCGCCAGCACGGATATGTTGTTCAATCGAGCGCGGGATTTTCCCCCAAAGCTGATATTTATTCAAAATATTCATGCAATCCTGAAACGTTGTGCTATCCGGCGCAGTTGGCCCTGATGCAATGCTATCCAATGGATCACCGATCACGTCCGACAGGATCAGCGTAATCAAGGTCGCTGGCTGCACGATTCGTGCCAACTGTCCGCCTTTGACCCGCGAAATGTGCTTGCGAATCGCATTGATCTCTTTGATGTCGGCGCCGCAGGCCAATAATTGCCTGGTCACCTCCTGCTTCTCCGCCAGCGTGATCCCCTCCTGCGGCAATGGAAAAATGGCCGAGCCGCCGCCAGAGATCACGCAGATCACCAGATCGTCCGCCCCACGCGATTCCAAAAAATGAACGATCTCCTGCGAACCGGTCATCCCGGCGGCATCGGGCACCGGATGCCCTGCTTCGTTAATTTTTATTTTTGAGGAGAGCTTTTGTAAGTGGCCGTATTTCACATTAATGATCCCCGCCTGAAGCCGGTCGCCAAGCACCGCTTCCACTCCACGGGCCATGGATGCCCCGGCTTTGCCAAAACCTACAAGATAGATGCCCTTAAATTTGGCTAACGGAAAGGATTGCTGGGTAACGTACAGCGTATCACCTCTGAGAACGAGAAAACGTTTCACCGCCTCAACGGGATCAACCGCGCGCAACGATGCCTGAAAAATGGTCTGAGCGTCCTGACGCATTTGTGGCAATAAGTCGCTATGGTTCATCATTTCATCTGGCTCCTGTTGAATGAATTAAACGTGTATCCATATTTTCATCGTTGGATTGAATGGAAAACCCCCGAGAAATTCGGCAGCAAACTATTTTTTCCTGATCATGCGCTCCCATTCGTGTATCCACGAGCGGCCAGGACAGGTCAAGAGTTGCCTATCGTTTTCGATGGCTCATCATTTTTTGAATGACCTCCTCGATTTTCAGCAGCACCTCTTCGGTAGTTGGCGCCTGATCGAATTGGACATTCGACAACGCATGTTCCAACTGCATGATTTTGCCGGCCAGAAAGCCTCGATGACCCATCAATTTTTCGATATCGCCAGTTTCCCAATATTCCCCTTCATCCCGCACCTCCAGGTCTGGTAAAAATGTCTGTTGAAGATAGCGCAACAATTTCACCACGGCCACATGCGACGAAACAGCTCCAGCCTGGGTCTTTACCGATACCCAATCAGAACTTCGGTCCAATGTGCCATCCTGCTTGAGCATCTCCAGCATGAAATCGGACAATTTACCTTCCGGCGTAAACAGCAATCGCAGGTCTTCATTCTGCGGATCGATAGAAATGATGATGCCGCGCAATGGAATATGCCCTTCGATTTTTTTGCCCAATTCCGAATGAACCAATTTCGCCGAAAAGGGCTGCTGTTGGTCTTGATTGACCAGGTGATATTCCCAGTTCATAACTTCACAAATCGCCACCAATTCAGACTGGAACTGCTCGATATTTTCGAGGCTACTGATCGAACCTCGAAAGTGAATGCTGATGCCCATTCTGAAACATCCTACATTTGTAATTGCTTGCGACGCCACGAAAAGTAAACCGGTATTCCCAATAATAAAAATCCAATGCCGGCCAATGATTGCGCCGGCTTTTCGAAAATGATAGTGACGACAAACCAGACTTCCAGTGCGATGAAAAAAATCGGTGTGATGGGGTAACCAAACGTCCGATACGGCCGAACGACATCAGGGCAACGCCACCTCAAAATGAATACCGCTAACGCCGTGAGCGCAAAAAAGATGGCATCCGTGAAAACGACATAAGAGATCAAATTTTCAAACGTGCCCCAGAACAAAATCAGCACTACAGCCCAAAGCGATTGCAGCACGATGGCCACTGCCGGCGTGCGATAGCGCGGGTGTATATCAGCCACTCGTTGGAAAAATATCTTATCTCGCGCCATGGCAAAATAAATGCGCGGGGCTGTCATGGTATAAATGCCTGCCGTACCAAAGGTAGAAATGAAAATAACCAGAGCGATGAGGCTGCCGCCCACCGGACCGAGAACCATTTCCATGGCCGCCGAAGCGACACGCGGAGCAGCCGCCATCTGAGCCGGCGTTAATAACCGCAAATAGGCAATATTGGTTAGCACATAGATGACCATAACAATAAGAGCGCCCAAAATCATGCTCAGCGGCACATCGCGCTGGGGTGTCTTCGCCTCACCAGCGGTGAAACTTGCATGCTGCCAGCCACCGCACGACCAGATCACGCCGACCATGGCCACTGCCAGCGCGGAAATCCCAAAGGTTGGCGAGGTTGGACCAAATGCTGAAAAATTGATCCCTGAACTGCTTTTCCAGGCCAGTCCGACAACGATAAGGCCACAGATGCCAATCAATTTCAACAGCGTAAACAGATCGGAGAATATAGCGCCGACTTTCACTCCTCGAACATTGAGGATGGTTAGGAACGCAATGCCGCCGATCGCAACGGCTTTCACCTCTGTCGGGGACAATTCAATAAAATAACCCAGATAAGTGGCAAAGGCTATCCCCAGCGCGGCAATGCCGCCCGTATTGGTCACTAGAAAATAGCTCCAGCCGTAGAGGAAACCAACCCATTGGCCATACGTTTCTGAAAGATAAACATAGACTCCACCAGCATGAGGCATCATCGCCCCGAGTTCCGCAAACGTCAGCGCACCTGTTAGGGCCATCACTCCGCCCAGAATCCAGATCGAGAGCATCCAGAATGGCGATGGCAACTTGCTGGCGATCAGGGATGGCGTCAGAAAAATGCCTGAGCCGATCACCGAGCCGGTCGCGATCATTGTCAAATCGAACAAATTTAAGCTTCGTTTCAGTCCAGGCGGCAGAGGAGAGGTGTGCGTATCGTTTCGTTGATCCACAGCGCTCTTGAATGGTATGAATTGATCTTGCTGAAAAAAACATTCTCTTTTTTGCTGAAATTATAATACATAATTTCTTGAAATGCAAGCAATATTTTTGTCATAAGCAAATGAAAGCCATGGTAACCAATGCTACGAAGGCATCGTTGATTGGTCGTTGCGCGACGATTATTGTTGCCAGAAGAAATCATGTCAGACTTCGTTGAGATCAACCAATTCTCGCCGGAGTGAAGGCTGTTAATGTAATAAAGCGTATCGGATGGAAGGTCATCTCAGGTTTTAAACTTTTTCACCTATTCATCCCTGCTTAAGAATTCAACGTTTTGATTGCCAAAATTCAGAATAGTCTAATATCAAAATCGTTTTTTTATATCAAATCATTTCTTTATAAAAAAAACACTTGACTTTTTACCAAATTTTAATTATTATTTATCCCAAGGAGATTCTTATTAGCAGCGTTTTTTTCTTTGACAGTTCACCAGCTTAGTTGACAACAGTTTTGATTTCCCTTGCCCTGCATCGGTTTAAATAAATTGAATCTCCGAATTGCTGTTCGACTTCAATGCATCTTTCAGCTTTTCACTTTTTCATGATTATTGATTGAATATCTGTGACATCCTTTTCTTTTTGTCCGAAATGAAGGTGATCATTTGACAAAATCTCCAAAAGGAATCAATAGATATTTTATCTCTGCCAGCTTCATTATCTTGCTTCTTCTGGGTCAGCAGGCTGCGCGCGGCCAGACAAATCAATGGACCAAATTAAAAAGCGAAGGCATGTATAGCGCCTATGCCAGGGCACTGGTTTTAGATTTGCACGACCAAGACGTAATTTATGTCGGCTTGAAAGGTGGGGGAATTTATAAAAGCACCAATGGGGGAGACTTCTGGAGTGAACACAATAATGGTTTGCTCAATAAAGATATACTTAGCCTGGCCATACATCCTACAAATTCCCAAATCCTATACGCTGGCACCGAGCAAGGACTTTTTAGGAGCAACGATGGCGCAAATTCTTGGGAACGGTTAAATTTTCCGGTATGTCATGTCAACTCGATCGCTTTTCACCCATCAAATTCTGACATTATCTATGCAGCCACAGGTAAACTTTACGGCAAAGGGGAGACTCTTTTTGGCCTATGGTTTTCCTCAGATGCTGGAGAAACCTGGAAAAAGACAATCTTGCATGACCAGCGCCTCCCGGGAATTCCCGGAGATGAGTATTTCATTTACCCCTTTAACGCTTCGCAGGGTCAACCTGACAGAGTGTTTGTGGGAACTATTCATGGCATCTGGTTTGACAATACTCAGAACTGCGATTTTGGATTTAGAAGCCATAACAATGACTTATGGACGGAGCGGGTCTACGCTATTTTAGCTAATCCTCAGGATCCGAAATTTCTCTATGCAGGTACTCTTCGCGGTTTGCGTAAGGGGGAAATAAAGGATGCCGATAGTTCCTATTGGGCTGATACGGATTTCATGCTTGCAAATATGTCAATTACAAGCTTAGCGGCAGATGACTCTTTTCTCTATATAGGTACTGAAAAACGAGGCATATATAAAACCAAATTATCAAATGATATTTGGAGCCTAAGAAATTGTGATTCCATTACGACCGGAAATATCGATACTGTGTACACCATTCATGCAAGCAAATCGCCTAATTCAACTATTTATTTCACCTGTTCCAAGGGCATTTTTAAAAAGACAGGCAATCAAGATTTTGAAATTAAAAACAACGGTATAAAATGCGCCCAAATTAACGGATTTGTTTTTGATGAGAAAAACCAGCTATTTTATGTTGGCACGCAGGATGGAGCCTACAAAGGAACAAAAGGGTCTGATAATGTCATTAACTGGAACAAAATTGACGGGTTACCAGATAAGCAAGTTACAGTATTTAAAATTGACCCCCAAAATTCTGACATTCTTTATGCAATCGTTCGTTCCGATGGAATTTATAAATCGACAAACAAAGGAATTAGCTGGAGAAAAGAGACCAGTGGTGAACAAAATATTCTTTCGATATTAATAACCTACAAAAACAATATGGCGATAGTTTTTTATGGTTCTGATAAAGGACTATTTAAATTGGGCACAGCTTCGCCAATTGCCACAACAAACGCCGCCGTCTCTGTTATAGCAGCAGACCCGCTGCAGCCTGAAACTCTCTATGTCGGGACCCTGGGGAACGGCATTTTTAAAAGTAGAAACTGCGGAGACACCTGGGAAAAAATAAAAGATCCAATAATTTCTTTTACCAATATCAATTGCATCAGTGTTTCTTCAAAAAATCCAGACCTGATTTTGTGCGGTACCAATCAAGGAATATATAAAAGTAGCGACGCCGGCTCCACCTGGCGGAAAATTGAAGATCCGCTAGTAAAATATTTAAAAATAAATGACCTTTGTTTTCATCCCCGCTATCCTAAGGTTCTACTTGCTGCGAGCGAGAGAGGCGGAATTTTTATCAGTCGGGATGAAGCGGAATCATGGCGGGATCTAAACGATAGCTTAGAAAATTTCAATGTACTTTGCCTGGCTGCAACTACGGATGGTCAAACCACAACCTTTTATGCTGGTACAGAAGGAAATAGCATTTTCTATCTAAATTTGTGCGATCCAGTAATACAAGTTCAGCCGCAAATGTTGGTTTTTCGAGATACAGATATCGGCGACAGCACCTATCGTTCGTTCACTGTCAAAAATATTGGGCAAGATTTGCTTACTGTGAAATCAATCAGATCTGAATCGCCAATATTTAAAGTCTCATTTCAGACTCAGCAAATTTTGCCGAATGATAGCATTTCAATTATAATTACTTTCAAGCCTGTTCAGCCAATAACTTATGAAGGCAGCTTAACTATCGAAAGCAATGATCCGAAAAACCCACAACTGCCAATCAAACTCATTGGCAAGGGCGGCATTCCCAGGCTTATCGTGGCCAGCGAACATGATTTTGGCAAAGTTCGAGTTACAAAGCCGACGCAATGGATAATGAAGATAAAAAATGTTGGCACCGATACACTGAAAATTACCGCTATTGAATCCACCCATCCCGACGTATTTTGGGCTGATCCGAACACTAATATTTCTATTTTACCAGATAGCGTGTTTTCAGACACGATAATATTTAAACCCAATTCAATCGGCAGCTTTAATGACACCTTGACGATTAAAACAGCAGCTTGGGGAGAAAAAAAAGTAACCTTGCTGGGCAAAGGAGTCGCCCCCAAAATGGCAATTTCAGAGCATGAGATTCAACTGGGTGCTGTCAAAGTATCTGAAACAATTCAGAGGGAATTTGCCTTAGCCAACAGTGGCGAAGATGTGCTGAGCATTGATTCAATGAAATTTACTATGGCTGATTCAATTTTTTCAATATTCCCTTATTCGATAAAAATTCCTCCCTCGGACAGTATTAAAGCAAAACTCACTTTTTCGGCCGACACGCTGAAAAAATACCAGGAGACATTACTTATTTTCAGCGATTCTTATGATGGCAATGATTTTCAAGATACGGCCAAAATATCGATTGCTGGAACTGGTGTCGCTCCGCACATTCAGGTCAGTTCAGTTGGAATTCATTTTCCAGATGTCCCCGCAGGAAATCAGCTATCAGATTGTCTGCAGGTGAAAAATGCTGGCAGCTATCCCTTACGCTTTCTATGTCGTGGAATCGATACCACGGAATTCTGTGCTAATCCTCCTTCGGGAAGCATCGGAATCAATGAGTCGCTAGATATCAAAATCACTTTTAAACCGGATTCTGAATTTCTCTATCAGGATACGTTATTTATCATCAGCGATGATCCTTTCCATGGTAGCGTGCCCATCTATCTTGAAGGGCGAGGAATTAAAGCGCGGATATTGGTCAATAATGAATACAATTTTGGCAAAATAACAGTAGGAGAAACCAGTCAATCGACCATACAAATCCAAAATGCGGGCACGGATATTTTAAATATCTTATGGATCGAAAGCAATTTGCCAACTATTTTTTCTGTGGAACCCGATTCCAATATCCACATTTTGCCAGGTAGTTCATATCCAGTAACGATAAAATTTACGCCAACCGAAGCAAAAGAATTCCATGCGACATTAACCATCCACACAGACGCCTGGGGCGAAAAGTCTATTCTGCTTCATGGCGAGGGAGATTCTTCCTCAAAAAAGGATACTACGGCACCCCAAATTGCCCATAATCAATTGATTTTCAAGGCACTCAAAAATCAAGCGATCCCAATTAGCGCCACGATTACAGATGATGGTTCTGGCGTTGCGGTGGCTCATCTTCTCTTTCGGATGGGCGGAGAATCAAACTTCTGCGGGGCAAAATTAACCAATTCCATGGGCGATTTGTTTGAAGGTTTCATCCCCGCTTCCAGCGTTACCACGCGTGGCATTGAATACTTCATAACAGCGAAAGACAAGGCCGGTAACGAAGTACCTAAGCCAAATAAATATTACACGATTCAAGTACGTACCGAGCAACCAGGTGAATGCCCGATTGATTCTTTAGGGTACGTCCAGACCGGTACCCCCTTTGGGAACAGAAAAATCGATTACCATCTATTCTCCATTCCGCTATTGTTGGATAATCCATTCAATCGTGACGTTCTCAAAAACCTCGGTAATTACGAGACCGATTGGCGGCTCTTCAACTACGTCAATGGATTATATTATGAATGTGCCAATATCTTTTTCGAAGCTGGTAAAAGCTATTGGCTCATTATCAAAGATCCCCAAAAATTGATCTACAGTGGCGCTGGTGAATCGGTATCATTAGCAGACACATCTCGTTTTCGAAGCATACCCGTGCATAATTGCTGGCAGACGTTTGCTAATCCTTATAATTTCAGGATTCCGACTGATCACCTAATTTTGAAAAACGATCGCAATTCCGCTCTAAATATTTGCACTTATCAAAGAGGCTGGATTACTGCGAATGAGATTAAATATATTGATCCGTGGGAAGGATATCTGATAAAGGCTCATGCAGAGGATACATTATTTATAGACACCGATCTCTCTCAAGATCATCCAGTACCCCGATCTCAATCGCAAAGTAAACCAATTTGGGCGATCCAGATAAAAGCGGTCTGCGACAGCGCTCAGGATACCTGCAATTATGCTGGCGTATTTGACGACGCTACGGACGCATGGGACCTTCATGACCTCTATGAGCCACCGCGGATGGGGGATTATGTGATGGTGTATTTCAGTTATGAAAATTGGCAAGCTCAATGGGATACATTTACGACTGATTATCGGAAAGAGATTAAGCAGGGGGCTCTCTGGCAGTTTGCAATCGAGACGAATATCAAACAAAAGGCTATTCAATTGAAATTTGAAATAGAAGGATTGTTTCCTCCTGACTTTCACGCTTATTTCTTGGATCCGAGTCGCCAACGAAAATTGGATCTATCAATCAGCCAAGATTATTTCTATTACTCAGATAAGTCCACTTCTTCAAGAATATTTCATCTATTAGTCGGCAATCTGCAATATATCCAGAGCGCTGACCCAGGATATATCACAACATTATCATCATTTTGCTTATTGCAGAACTACCCCAATCCATTTAACCAGGCCACGGCAATTCCATACGTTCTGGATAAGCCATCGAAAGTAAATTTGACAATATTTAATCTGCTCGGCGAACGGGTAGCAACTCTGATGAGTGATCATTTACAAGAACCCGGGCAGTATCAGGCCAATTGGGATGGTCTGGATTCGCAGAAGCGTATAGCACCATCTGGTGTGTACCTATATCAGCTAAAAGCGGGCAATAGAACCAAAATTGGGAAAATGATTTTGTTGAGGTAAAAGAAAATGGGAAAAAAACGGCTCGAATTATTTATGAAAGCGATCAAATATATGGCTAGTGCTATTTTGCTTTTTGATTCAGCTTATGGTCAATTTCAGAGTAAAGACTCGGTTGCAATTGAAT
>JAPDQM010000043.1:0-29116 GCA_034505795.1 Candidatus Zhuqueibacterota bacterium | reverse complement strand
GCTGCTGCGCTTTTCTGCCATTGCGTGTTAAAATCACCAATTCATGGTTCGATTTTAACAATTCACGGCACAAGGGTTGTCCGATAAAACCGGTGGCTCCGCTGATAATAATTTTTTCCCTCATCGAAGACCTCTTTGTTCATCAAATCATAACCCAGAACCAACACCGCCTGGAATCACCATTTTTCTTTTTCAAGCTAAAATTCTAAAATGGATTCAAACCGCCTAAGAAAAAAATCTCTGCCCACAAACAGCACCGAATCATACGAAAGTCTATTCTCAGCGAGTAGTTTTCTTACGCTTTTGTGTGTTGCGTGGGACTATTCTTTTATCATGCTATTCATTTTAAAATTTCAGGTTCAAATATAAAAAATTTGGGTGAATGAAGCAAGTAATAGATTGGGAAAAGCCAAAAAATTGTAATAATTTTTAGCCTGAAAAATTCATAGCCACCAGGGCACAAAGATGCGAGAAGGATTTAACAGTCCACAGACTGGTTCTGCCTACTCGCATGGCGAATTAGTCAAGGATATCATAGAAAATGAAAAATAATTTGATTATTCCATGAAATCTCAGATGGCTTAATTCAAAATTAATACAGCGTATTCAATATACATTATTTTTTCTCTGTGTCTTCGTCGCTCAAATTTATGAATAACCCAATTTAGAGGGAAACATCGAGAGTGAGTCAACAATGAATGGTGAACAGTCAATAAAAAAGGGGAGATCATTCGCGAATGCTCTCCCCTTTTGCCAGAGTGAAATAAGCGCTATTTAAAGTTTTTTGATTTTGATGTTGCCATTGGTTGTTTCTAATAGGATAGAATCGCCGCCGCCATTGATTTTTCCCTCGCTGCGAATTTCCTCGCCGCGTCGTTTCCGGTCCCTGCCCTCGCTTTCTTTGGATTTCGTCAGCGGAAAATCAGAATAGATATCATAATCCTGCCAGGCCCCTCTCTCCAGGCGCAGGATCGCTGTAATAGTCGCCGGCAATTTTTCGGGTAGATAAAGCGTGATGTCGCCACCTGAGGATTGCAAATTGACATGATGACCCTTCGAGAAATCCGTCAAGGTCATCAGCGCCTCGACATCACCGCCTGACGTCTGGCCTTCGATAAACCCCTTGATGTCCCTCAGAATCAAATCGCCCCCGGAGGTTTTGGCCGAAATGCCCCCAGACACACCCGAAGCTTTAATATCGCCGCCGGAAGTACTGGCAGTAACTACATCTGAGGCGTTTCGCACGTCAATATCCCCACCGGAAGTAGCTACAGTCAGTTTGCCCTTGCTGCCATCAACCTCGATATCACCACCTGAGGTATGAGCCTCTACCGCTGCGCCAATATTGGACAGAGAAATCGAACCGCCCGAAGTGCGTGCCGTTACCTGCGCCTGATTGTTTACTACCCGAATATCTCCGCCGGAGGTCCGTGCGTCCACGGCCCCCATGACATCGAGAATTTCAATATCACCACCAGAGGTTTTTACCGTGACCTCTTTTTTGTTCTCCCGAATCGTCACATCGCCGCCTGATGTTTTTGCATCCACCTGACCGTCAATCCGGAAAAGATCGATGTCGCCGCCAGAAGTATTCAGGATTTGATTTCCCTTCAATCCTGCAACAGCAATATCTCCACCTGAGGTATTAATTTGAAGGTTAAATTCAACCGGCAAGCGAATATCAAAGGTGCTGTTCGTGACCGAGCGCCGTTGGTAGACGGCCTTCACGCGAACTGTATTGCCGCTTTGCTCATATTCCACTTCGGTCTCTTTCAAAATTGCTCTGGCCTCGCCTTCGGTGTATACATCCATCTGGCGAATTTCACGAATGGCCACCACCTCTTTATCCCATGTCGTCACACGAACATCGCCTCGGATCTTTTCCATAATCAGTTCGCCGCCTGACTTCACTTGAAACTCTTTGTTGATGTCGGCAACATAGTAGCGCCCCTCCTTGCGCAGACTCTCCTGGGCTAAAATCGTAAGTGGCAACAGCATAACCATCAGCCACCCAGTCACGACGCTCATGATCCAATTATTCTTTTTCATATCCTATTTCCTCCTAAAATTAATGCCTTATACACTTCTGCAAAATTAGGATTTTGGTGTCATTTCGAACGGATCCGCCAGTTGGCGGAGGAGTGAGAAATCTGTATATCTCATAAGTTGAATTCGTTAAACAAATTTCTCTCCCCCCCAAATGGCGGGTCGAAATGACATTTTTTCCTATTTTGCAGAACTCTATCATACCTTAATATTTCACATCTTCCCCCACGATCCGATCGTTCGCCAACTGTGGACGATCCACCAATTGGTGGCGCAATATTGAACTCAAGCAATGCTAAAATCCAGGCAAATCGGTCTAATCTTGGTTATTGGTATGCGATGATCGTTTTGAGTTCCTATTTATCCAGTTCATCATTGGCGGTTACGCCAATCAATGATGTTGTTAATGTTAGGCCGATTTGCGGCTTGACCTACCATCAGGTTCAACACAATCCTGAACAAAATTACAGATTGGCGATTTCATAAGCTTGACGGATCACCCGCAACAGATTACCACGACCGCCTTGGCCGCATTATCTTTGTCCGAGCCATTTGATTATTAATATAATCCATAATCCACAAGGCGATTTTTTGTCTTATCGTCATTACCAAAGTTCAGCCATCTTCGAGGTCAGACCTCTAATTCATCCGATCGCATTTTTTTAATCGAGGGCATGATTGGGCACTGCAGAATTTTCAGCGCGGGCCAACACCTGTTTTGCCCGAGTCTGGATATATTCATTGGTATCCTTTTTGGCCACATTCAAAATTAGTGGTCGCACAGAAGGATCGTTGAGCCTCGCCAGTCCCTCAAATGCTTCGATACGAATAGCGGAATTGTTTTCCTTTATTAACGCGCGCGAAAACAGGGTTATTAGCATATCCTTCACATCCGACGTTAGCGGCATTGCGGCCAACAGCTTCATCGCTCGCAGCCGAATTCCAGGATTTTCCTCTCTATCCACCAATCGGGAAAGCGCAATGACCGTTTCACGGTCAAAATGGCGAATCAATTCCAATGCGCGGACGGTTTTCAATCGAATATTGGGGCGTTGTTCATAAACCAGAACCTGCGCCAGCAGACGCTGAATCTCCGATCGATCCAGATCCCCCTCAATAGTGACATGATTAATTGCATTGAACTGAATCGAGACCTGCCGCGTTTGTTGATTATATTCGATGGCCTGCACCTGGGCAAGATTGGATTCGGCCAACTCCATCAATTGCGATGAATAGGCCGTATTTGACGGGAGGAACGTTCGCCCCAGGAATATACCAATCACCAGCAATCCCAGCGCTGCCGCGAATCGGATCGAGGGAGCAAAGTCCAACGACACCAGTTGCCAAACCCTGGTCCAAAATCTGGCAGAAGATGATCGTTGCTTTTTCAGCAACAATCGCCGGTGCAATTCGCTGCGATTGGCTTCGAGCTGCCGATCAGTCGGTTCAAGTTGCACCTTTAGCTGAAGCAGGTTCATAATTGCACCCAGCTCGGCTGCTTCGGTTTGGCATGCCTGGCATTGCGCCAAATGCTGTTGCAGCAAAGCCAGGTCTTCCGCCGACAGCTCATGGTAAGTGGCCACGATAAGCTGCTGCCGAAAATGCTTACAATTTTTCATGGTTTCTCCATCTAAACTTGGTAATATCCGGCCAGCGATTTTTTCATTTTTTGCACCGCACGAAATAGATAATTTTTTACAGTCCCCTCAGAGCAATTTAGGATCTGAGCGATCTCTTTTAATTTGTGACCATGGTAATGACGCAGGACGAAAACTGCCCGTTGATTGGTCGATAGCCTATCCAGCGCCTGGTGGAGGTGCCGCTGCAACTCCTTATTTAGCAATTGCTCCTCTGGATTCCGATCCTGACTCGACAATGTAATCCGCCATTGTTCATCATTGCCATCAAACAAGTCATCCAGTGGCTCCCATTTTCGTACCCGACGGTGCTTCCGATAATTAATGCAAGCATTGGTGGCGATCCGAAACAGCCAGGTGGAAAATTGACTCCCAAATCGAAATTGATCGATAGAAGTGAACACCTTCAAGAATACTTCCTGATACAGATCACGGGTCGCATCGAGATGATTGATCATATTATAGATCAGCCGCATCACCTGCCGATCGTAGCGCTCAACCAGTTTCTCAAAGGCCTCGATATTCCCCTGTTGCGCCTTTCGAATGAGCAGTTCCTCATCGATATTCATTCTTCTTCCTTTAGTTTCGATTGAATAGACAATCAAGCATCAAAAAGGTTGGCAAGAAAAATTCATTTTTCTATAATTCTTCAGCCCCAGGGTCTCAAACCCAACAAGAAACCCAAGGACACAGCACCGTGCTCAATCAGGCAGGATCATGACAATTGACTATCGTTGCCAATGAATTGGCAGCCAGCAAATAAAAATTTCTTGCGCGCGGAAAGTTCGTGACCCGATGTCATTGTGGCAAAATGAGTCACGCTGAATTACTGCTATTTTATATTTTCGATAGAGTGTGCCTCAGAGTGTACCTCAGCGACAGATAATTGTTTCAACTTAGACAATACCGATTACAAATTTGTAGTTTCCATCCAGCCCGGTTCAAACGAAAAAATCAGCGGCGGTTATCATGAAAAAATTGTGGTGGTTAATCATACCGACATGGCTGGCAATTTTCGAGTCAATTTAGCCGCCACCAATTCCATTTGTATCAATTTGAACCACAATTTTATAAAAACAACAATCTGATATTCTTTTCGATAACTCCATCCAAAACTATATCTCTAAGAATATCAAGTTGCTATAATTTTGTTCATTTTTATTTGCTTTCGAATATTCTGGCATAATAATTGATGTATTCAAAGTACTTTTTTATCACCAACTGCCGTTTGTGAGGGGGAATTCAAGGATAACTAATTGAAAGTTTTGGCGCCAGTTGATGAAATAAATAGCCGATACAAGGGAGCTTCGGGAAATGCTCCACTGTGAACGATTTTCAGACATAAGGGCTATTTTCATCCTGCTGGGACAACGACTGATAAATGCAAATGGCCTTTCATTTTGAAAAGTCACGAATTCAATTTTGAAATGTTTTAATTGAACCAACAGCATCTGGCCATAGGTGCATTTGTAATTCAGATGAGAATGAACAATAAGGTTATGGGTGAGGGTGAGAACTTGAAGCGAATAATTTTGTTAATGTGCAGCTTTGCTTTTGCATTGGAGCTGACATCAGCTTTTTCTCAAGTTGCATTCCATGGGGGCAAGGGATTATTCCGCGTATTAGAAGCAGAGCCGGTTACGCCGGCTGATATCTTTGTGAATGCCAATTTCTCGGGTTATTTTGAAAAGACCGGTCCCGAACAATTGGCCAAATATTATAATGCCAATCTCAATGCCACAGTCGGCATTGCTCATTATCTTGAGGCGTTCGTCAATTTTGTTCCGTATCAGGACGATCAATTTCATTTAATTGGCCGGATTGGAGATACCTATCTTGGAGTCAAGTATCTTACACCATTGACCACCGACGCCTTTAAATTTGGGGTTACCGGTTTCTACAAATTTCCGACCGCAGAACGAGCCAATGTACCGTATGAAATCTTTACAACCGATAAACCGGCCTGGGGCGCCAAAGCATTGGTTACGCTCGACCTGTTGGATGTCCTGCCCTCGTTTCCCGTAAAATTCAATTTTAATATTGGCTATATGGATCACAATATTTACGATCCCTATTTTAGGTCCAAAGTGGATCAACTATTAATTGGCTCGGGCGTCAAATTTTCCGTTCGGTCGGTGCAGATATTTACCGAATACACCGCCGAAGTTTTTTTCAACGTGCCGCAGCAAGTGAAATTCAGTCAAAATTCCATGCGTATTACACCTGGTATCCGGTTCCTGGGACCATGGAAAAATACCATCGATGTCATGTTCGATTTTTCGCTAACCCAGTACGATTCATTGAAAAATAAAGATCGCTTTCATAAAGAATACTTTGATTGGAAAGTATCCCTCGGCCTGACGCGTTATTTTACGGTGTTCAGATACTTTGACAAGACTGCTCGCCTTGAGCGACAGAAGCGAATGGAGGAAATGCGAAAGCTGGAAGAGATCCGCAAAAAACGCGAAAAGGCGGATCAGGATCTAAATAAAATGAAAAATATCTTAGAGAAGAACAAGTCGGAAAAAAAATAACCTTGGTTTCCGTTCATGAAAATGTCACGCATCGATAATTTTAAGGATCGTTTCGGCTGGCTGGCGCTCATCATCATGATCGCTGTCTTCAGCCAATCCGTCAGCAGCAAAGAGATCGTCTGGAATAACGCAATCAGTTACCAGGACGGTTCAAAATCGAACCAAGATCCCCAAACGCAGCGAGAGATCGAACGGGCGGCTAATCAGGTTTTACGGGGCAGCATCGAGTTATTCAAAGAGGGGGCCTATTGGAATAGCGCCAGGGAATTGATTATTCTGATGGATTACTATCCAAATTATGACAAATTAGATGAAGTGATTTACTATTTGGGTCAATGCTTATTTGAGGAGAATCTGTCCACCTCGGCGATTCGCCTCTACAAATATTTGCTAAAAAAATATCCCAATAGCCAATTCGCTGCCGCGGCCTTGCTCGGTCTGGAAAAAGCATACTATTTGCAGGAGAATTACAAATTAGCTCTATCAATCTATTTTGCCATTCTCAAAAAGAACCCAGCCGATCAAGAACTGTTGAACACCGCCAGCTACTATGCCGGGTTGAGCCATTTCAATCTAAAAAATTATGATACGGCTATCAGTGTCCTTAAAAAAATCGATAGCCGCAGCGAGTATTATGACTGCGCACTTTATACCACTGCCCTATCGTATTTGAAAAAATCGAACGTTGCCACAGCAGTGGATTATTTCCGCAAAGTGATCGCACTGCCCATTGTCAGCGCGGAACGCCGCAATATAGTGGATAACGCCCGCCTGACACTGGGCTATATTTACTATGAGCTGAAGACCTATCAACCGGCCATTTCACTGTTCCAGGATATTTCCAATAAGCACGAAAATTACCAGGATGCGCTGCTGGCATTGGGCTGGGCCTGTCTAAAAATTGAAGACTATGAAAGCGTGATCAAGCATCTAGAAAAATTAATTAAGCTGTTCCCTGAAAGTGCCAATGCTGAGGAAGCCTACTTTTTGTTGGGACAAGCCCATATCGCACGTGGCGATTATGATGCTGCCATTCGCTCGTACCAGACCATTGTTGACATATATCAGGGAAATGTCAATCTGCCTACTTTGGTCAAGAAGGTGAGCAGCAGCCTGGACCAGGAGGCAGATCGAGTCGAAAAATTAAAGGTGAAGGTACTGATCGAAGAGAGCCGCCTGCTCGATGCCATTGCCATGGATGGCTACGGCGAAAATGTGCCTAAGAACGTAGTCGAGGAAAAGAAGCGACTCAAAGATTATCGGGAAAACTTGATCTCGCATCTACTGTCGGAACGGGATAACCTGCTACTCATGCAGCAGAACATTCGTAGCCTGAAAAAGCTGGCTGAGCGTCGCGAGCTGCGCAAGGACTGGCGGGGCTATGCGGAGTATGGCATTTCACGAGCGCTCTTTTTAAAAAATATGAAAACCGCTCGCGGTAATTAATCACAGGAATTCATTTTTTGGAATATTAGGGATATGAGAAATTTCAAGTCTCACCTTGTGGGTAGCATTCTCGGAATCATTACATTGGGGTTCCTGCTAATCGGGCAAGTCAGCGATCTCCAGGCTCAAACATCAAAACGATCGAGAATCAATCAGCTTCCTCGACGTTACGAAGCAGTGGATACGACCGAAACAATCGATCTGGAGTTGCTGGACAAAACCATCGTCCATCACGAAGCCATCATTGCCAAGTATCCGCAGGAGCCGTTTATTCCCAACATGATGTTCGAATTGGCCGAAGCCCATGCCAGCAAAGCTCAGTTCGAATTCAAACAAAAGATGAAACAATATGAGGAAGACCTCAAAAAATTAGACAAAGGCGAATTGACAGTCGAGCCGGTTTTGCCGCGCATCAGTTACAAGAAGACGATAGAAATTTGTTATAAACTGTTTGAGAAATTCCCTGACATCCCTTTCAAAGACAAAATTTTGTATCGCCTGGGCATCTGCCACCTGGATGAGGGAAACCAAGAAAAAGCCAAGGAATATTTTCAGCGGCTCATTTTCGAAACACCACAGAGCACAAAAATTTCCGAAGCCCATTTTCGGCTGGGAGAGTATTACTTCAACAAGCGAGATTTTCATCAAGCAATTGAACATTATAGCAAATTACTCAAGAGCTGGGATGATCCGTATTTTAATATGTCGCTATATAAATTGGGATGGTCCTATTATAATATCAACGACTATTCCAATGCCATCAGTACTTATATTTATTTAATCAGCGATATCAATTTGTTAGAAACGCTCAATACCGAACTATTGGGCAAAACCAAGGCCGACGTTCGCAATGAGGCCATGGATTATATCGCTCATTCATTAACCGAATACGGTGGCCCGGCCACTGCCAAGAAGCTGTTGGATGCCCCGGAGCCGCAGGGCTATGCCATCGAAATCTTTCTTCGGATGGGTGAAATTTATAAGAAAAGAAATTTTTACACCGAAGCAATTGGCACCTATGAAGCGCTGCTGGAGCTGTTTCCACTCTATCCTGAAGCACCAATGATCCAGAAAGAGATCATCCAGTGCTATGAAAAAGATATGGAAGAGGAAAAGGCTATTGAAGCCAAAGACATCTTTGTCAAAAAATATGGGCCAAATAGCCAATGGCTCAACCAATATCCTGAGGGCAAGGTCCGCAATGATGCGCTGGCGCTGGCTCAGGAGATGCTATTTTCATTAGGAGTGTATTATCAGACCAAAGCCCAGGAGAAGAACCGGGAGCGCGAATATCGGATCGCCATCGATAAGTACGAAGATTTTCTCAAGAAATTTCGCGATGCCAAAGATGCGCCCAAGGTGAATTATTATCTGGCCGAATGCTATTATGCGATCAATAATTTTGATAAGGCAGCGGATGAGTACTTCAAAGTGATGACGCTATATGGAGAGAATGAATTCAAGGATGCTGCCGCTTATAATCGTATTTTGTCGTATTACCAACTGCTGAAGCAGCATCTGAAACCCGATTCGACTACTTTCTATCTGGAGGATTTTTTGGGCGAAGGCGGCAGCCTCACGCCGATCAAGGTCACTTATCCGGCTCAGGTTGATTTGCTAAAAGCGTGCAATGATTTCATACGGCTATTGCCCAATAGCGAAAATGCGTTGGAAGTGTTGATGAAATATGCTGAGACCTTATATGAATTGGAACAATGGGCGCTGGCGGCCCGAGTCTACCAGCGGGTGGCTGTGGATAAGTATAAAAGCCATGCCTATTATGGCCAGGCGCTCAATATGATTGCGCAGAGTTATTTTAAGTTGGGGGATTATGCGGAAGCTGAAAAATGGTTTCAGCAACTGGCCGTGGCCTTTCCGGACTCCGGGCAGTATGTACAAAAAGCCAAGAAGATGATTGCCTCGGCCAACTACAAGATGGCTGAAAAAATGCGGAACGAAGGTGACTTGACCAAAGCCGCGGTCAAATTCTTGACCATCGCCTTTAGCACCTCGGACCCAGAAATTGCCCGCGCCTCGATTATCGAAGCGGCCGCTCAATTCGAGAAGGCCAATGATCTGGATAAGGCCGTGAAAGCCTGTGAGCGGATGATCGCCGAACAGCCAAAGCAGCCATTCATCGATGAGCTGTACATGAAAACGGCATTGCTTTACGAGAAGATGGAAAATTGGGTGCGTGCGTCGGACAGTTATCTAAAATTAGTCGACCTGTTTCCAACTTCAAAATTTGCACCCCGAGCGTTGCTAAATGCCGGCAATTGCTATGAGCAATTGAAACTCTACAACAAAGCCAAGCAGACCTATTTGCAATATGCCAGCAGCTATAGCAACAGTGACCCCGATGAATATATCGAAACACTCTATAAAATCGGCGAGTTGTCTTTGACATTGAAAGATGAAAACAGTGCTGCCGCTGAATTCTTGAAAACTGTTGAGCAATACAAAGAACTCAAACGCCGCGGGGTAGCTGTCAGCGAATACATTCCAGCCAAGGCGCAATACATGATCGCCGAAATTAATTTTGATCGCTACAAGCAGGTCAAACTGGTGCCGCCGTTAGAGGTGACGCTCAAGAAAAAAACTACGTTGCTACAAACAGTTTTGAAAGAGTATGTGAATGCCGGCAAATTTCAGGTGGCCGATTGGACCACAGCGTCTCTCTACAAAACCGGCCAAACGTTTGAAGACCTGGCAGAATCGTTCACAAGTTCCTATATTCCACCAGAGCTTTCAGGCGATGACCGCACTGCGTACCTTGCAGGCATCAACCAGCAGGCGCTCTCTGCCAAGCAAAAGGCATTGGAAGTGTACAAAGCCAATGTCGCTAATGCCGAAAAAAGCAACATTCACAACGAATGGATTGAACAGAGCAAACAACGGATGGAATCGTTGATCATCGAGTTGGGACTGGGAACCAGCTCAAACTCGAGTTCCTCGAATATTATACCAGCAAGTCAAATAAAAGGGAATTGATTGTATGACAAACGCAACTTTGGGACGACAACATTGGCTTTTCATAGTGATTGGTTTATTTCTGTGGTCAGCTATCATTGGCAATTTCTTTTATGCACTCAGTGCCGAAAAACCCTTACCCAATCATCCCAAAACGCTGCCATTGCCCCAACAGCAAGATTCAAAGCAATCGGATCAGCCAAAGATTTCAGATGATGCGGTCAAGATGTTTTTGAAAGAAATCGAAATCTATGGCCAGATTGCCAAACCGCAGGCCGTGTTCATCATTCCAGGAACCGATCCCCGCGTGGATGGCCTGCGAATCGAACGCCATTTCTTTTCGCACATTTTCCGACCGGTGGAGCGAAGTGCCTTGCACCGAGTTCGCAACCAACAGGAGCAGGAGAAGAAAGATCACATTCTCTGGTGAGAAAAGGGCAGAAAAGATATTCGACAATACCAATTACCACCGACTAATATTTTCAGGACCACGAGCGAGACAGGTTTGCCTGACTTTCGCGCAATTGTTCGGTCATGAATTTTTGCATCAAATTATTTATAGGAGGCTAAGACCTTGGATTTCATTGTCAATTTTTTCGCTAAGGGGGGCGGGTTCATGTACCCGATTCTATTGGCGCTCATCGCTGGTTTTGCGATTATCATTGAGCGCGCCATTTACATTATGGTTAAATGTCGCATCGATAGTGTCGCATTTGTGAACCGAATTTTAGAATTTATCCAACGCGATAATTTAAAAAGCGCTATCGAATTTTGTGGCATGTCGCAGGCGCCCATCGCCCGCATCATGCGCTTTGGTCTCATCGAAGCGACCAAGCCGAATGGTGATATTCAAGGCGCGTTCGAAAGTGCCACTTTAGCCGAAATTCCGAAATTGGAAAAACGAACGCCGTATTTATCCACCATTTCCAATATCTCGACACTGCTCGGTTTGTTGGGAACCATCTTTGGATTAATTGCCTCGTTCGAGGCAGTATCCGTAGCCGACGCCGCGACCAAAGCCACTCTGCTCTCGGCGGGTATTTCGCAAGCCATGAATACCACTGCCTTTGGTCTGATTGCGGCCATCCCCTGCATGGTGGGCTATGCAGTGTTACAGGAAAAGGTCAATGAACTCATTGACGAAATCAATCAACATGTTTCTGTTGTTTACAAACGCTTAGCGACCGCGCGGAGTCATTGATATGAATTTGAAAGCTTTGTTGGAAAAAAGAAAAGCCGCCAAAGACATCGATGTCAATATTCTGCCGGTGATGAACATATTTTTATTGCTGATCCCATTTTTATTGCTCACTGCAGTATTTGTGCGGCTGGCGGTGATCGAGCTCTCGTTGCCCACCCTGGGCAAGGGCGAAGGGCCACCACAATATGATCAGGAAAAATTAGTTCTCATCATTCTGGCGGTTCGCGAGAATGGCTTTCAATTAAAAAGCCTGGGATTTAAATTTGATCCGATCGATAATATCAACGGTCAATACAATTATTCCACTCTGGCAAATCAATTGAAGGAAATTAAACTGCAACATCCGCAGGCCGAAGATATCATCATTTCGCCAGAAGCGCGAGTCAAATATGACATAATCATCAAAGTCATGGATCGATGTCGGGAAAGTGGCTTCCCCAATGTATCCCTTTCAGGTTAAACCAGCCTTAGCTCTAGCGGGATATTGGGCGCGGTATGGCCACATGAATAGACTAACTATGAAATTAAAGATAATGAACAATGGCTACTCAAGAAAAAGAACAAACCAGTTTTAATCCGTTGGGAAAAAGAAGACCCCGGAAAAAACCAGAGATCGTGCTCCGGCTAACATCAATGATCGATATGTTTACGATCTTGCTGGTGTACATTTTAATCAATACTTCCTCTGATCCTGAAGTGATGGCAGTGGCTGCGGATTTGGAGTTGCCACTTTCCAGTTCTCAGAAGCCGCCCAAAACCAGCTCTATTGTCGCCATCACTCGTAGCTGGATTCTGGTGGATGGTAAGCAAGTTGTTAGCACCAATCAAGTTTTGGCCAGTAGCACCCTGCTGATCCCTGAACTACGAGACGAGTTGAAGCGGTTACGGACGATCAACGAAAAAGTCGGTGAAATGAGTTCTCAGTTAGGCTTTACCGGTAAAATCTCAATTCAAGGAGATCGCGATCTGGATTACCAGGTCATCAAAAAAGTAATGTTCACTTGTGGGCAGGTCGGCTATAACGACATGATGTTAGCTGTCACCCAGGAAGAGTGATTATCTAATTCCTTTCAACCACGATTGATTAAACGATAGTCGAAAATAAATGGAAAGACAAATTAAACCGCTCGTGATAGAGGTACACCAAGCGGATCAGGTGCGGCAGTTTGTGATTCACAAAGGCGGCAAATTCACTGTCGGACAGCGGGGCGATAATGATCTGACGCTATATGGGCAGAATTTTCCCAAACGCCACATCCTGTTCTCACAGGAGAATGGTGGCTATTGCCTGAATGTGACAAACTTTGTCGATGGCGAGGTGGCGCTAAACGATTCCCGATTGCAAATTCGCGACCTGTTGCATCATGATATTTTGCCCCGTAAAGGAGATGGTTATCTCATTCGATTAGCGCCGCCCAAAGCGGGCTCGCTTCGCATCAACGACATCAAAATCGAATTCGAATTCAGAGCCGTGGCCGCGCCAAAGGCAGCGGTCCCGATGAATCTGGAGGTGTTTTCGTGGAAGCGGGCAACGCTGAATAATTTGAAAAAAGATCTGCTGTTCAAGTTCGTTTTTCTCTTTTTATTGCTATTGCACTCGATCACGATCTATGCTTTGCGAGACTATGAGGTGCATATCAACAAAACTTTTGATATCACGCGCGTTCCCGAACGTCTGGCGAAATTCATCCCCAAACCACCTGAAGCTATTTTTGAAGTGGATAATAACGCTTTGAAAAGTCTGGGCGAGGGATCAGAAAATGCTGATGCCAACAAAAGAGGTGGCGAGCAGTCATCCGGCGCAAAAGGCGGTCGCAAAGGCAGCGGCGGCGAGCGACGCGGCAATCCGGCGGCTACCGCAGGATTATTGGGCCTACTGGCGGGCACCGGCGGCAGTGGCAAATCCAGTTCAGTCATCGATGCTCTCGTCGATCATGGCTTGGTTGCTGATCTGAATAACATCGTGGGGGGTGGGACACATTTGAAGGTCGGGTCGGGTAATGGCAAAAATACGGCTGATCCATTGGATCAATTGATCGGCACCGGCGGCTCTGGCGGTATCGATGATTTCTTAAGTGCGATAGAAGAAGATGTGCCGCAGGTAACGCTTACCAAGAAGGCCAAAGTTGACCTGGTGAAGCCCAGCAAGGTTGCCGGCAGCGCGGAAGCCCTGGGACAGCGCACCGAACAATCCATCATGGCGGTGGTTATGGCGCGACAGGGTCAGATAACTTATTTATATGAAAAGCACCTCAAACGAAATCCGAATCTGCGGGGGAAAATATCCGTGGAGTTCACCATTGCCGCTAATGGCTTTGTGAGCGAAGCGCGTATCATCGAATCAACGGTAAACCTGCCAGAATTCGAACAGGAAATTTTGAATTTGATTAAGCGGTTGAAATTTGATCCCATACCTTCGGGCTCAGTAACGACCATTTTCCCCTTCCAATTTTCAAAACTGAATTCATAACGCCGCTGGCGCTGGTTTCCCTGTGCTCGACTCTGATACCAGCGCCAGCCAATTCAGTGGCGAGCATGCTACAATTTCTGCTCAACAATGCCTTATAAATCCGACTCATCTTTCCATTGCAGAATCCGCCATTTGTTATCGTATGGTCCCTTTTGAAAAATAAAAATCGCATTGCCTGATATGCTGATTGTCTCATTATCTTTGGTCAGCGACAGCTCAAAACTTTTTGAGTATTCGGCGCGATCATCTTCATCAAACGAGTAAATAGTGCTGTTCCAGATCAAATCAATCACATCAAAATTCCGGAATAATCGCCCTGTGGTTCTTAGATCCACATCGCGGCCCCAGCTCACAAAGCGCCCGGATGATTCCTGATTGGGATCAAAGTAGATGAAGACAAATGAGCTATCCAGCAGGTCGGCATAGAGCATCGAATCTTTGAACACGTAAGCATATTTGAAATTTTGGAGCAATTCCTCTGGCGTGCTTTGCGGCGTGATAATTAGTTGATTCTGGTCAGATTCCTTTAATCGAGGCGCAAAAGGGTTCACGCACCCACCGATTGCCATAAATAATAGGCTCATTGGCAGGATGATTTTGTTCCAACGACTTATCATGATATCATTGCCCATCACCATTACACAATATCTCACCTATGGCAGTCATCAATTTAGCCCACATTCCCAACGCTAACCTTGGGGCCATTGTAGCGATAGTGGTGAGGATAGTCAACTTTTCTTATCCTGGACAGATGCAATAGCAGCCAAATTCATACACGAAGGGACTAAGAGCTATAAGAAAAACCATGACTATACACTTTTGCAACTTAGTACCCCATTTCAAAAATCCTTGTAGGCTTTGAAAACATTCAACTATCAACATACCCAGGTCAATATGGGTTAAAGCATCCACTTGGCAGATAAAACCTTATTCACTTTAGTAACAAGCCCGACTCAGGCAGGCACGAACCTTATTACCTTATTAGGAATATCACTCAACAGAAAAATAAGCGAATAAGGTTCAGGATCGATGGATCATCATAGGCTACTAAGGTTGATAAGGTCTAATGGATCCTATCCATTGAACCGGATTTTGATGACTCACTGCTCTCAAAAAGCAAATCGCGCTAAACGCGATTGCTTCCTTCTCGCGTTGAATATTTTATCAGAATGGATTGAGGTGTAAACTTATTAACAACCCTACAAGAGATTATGAAATGATGTGCTTAGCAATCAAAAAGTGAAAAGCTGGTAGTAATAATCCCATACAAACATATCATATATTCTTTCTATGCGCCCTGGTGTGTTGAAGGCTATTGAATTGCATGGCTTTGTCCAGAAACAAATCGTCAAACATAAAAAAGCGGCATATACAGCAATTGTATATACCGCTGACAAATCAGATCGTATTTGTTGGAATGGCTATTTTAATTTAAAGCGCACCGGAATACTGACCCACACGGTTACCGGTTTGTCGCGCTGTTTAGCTGGTTTCCATTTGACCGCTCGAATTGCAGCTACCGCAGCTTCATTACAACCACTATTGCCCAACGGTACCAAAATTCGGGTATTAATCACTTCGCCTGTCTCCGAAATTTGTGCCTGCACCGTCACGGTTCCTTCGATGCCCGCTTTACGAGCGATTTCGGGGTAAACTAATTTGGACTGAATAGCACCAAATCCACCAATAGGCTCTGGTGGCTCATCATAGGGCACGAAGATAATAGCCGACTCATCGGCTTCCTCGGCTGGTGGCGGTGGTGGCGGGGGCACTTCATCAAAATTGATTTCGGTGTCTTCGATGGTTACATCATCGGGTATGTCCTCGCTTTCGCTTTCAATGGGGATAGCCGGTCGAGACGGCGGCGGTGCAATTTTTTCCTGCTGCGTTTGTGGGACTTCCACGGTCTCAATTTTCGCGGCCTCAAATTCCTTTTTAACGCGCTTGCGCTCAAATTTTTTGAACGCCTGAAAGATGAGAATGCATAGGGCAAGTGCAATCGCGAGACTAAACTCGATGACACGTCGATATTTTAGCCGTAAATCGACGGCTGGATTCTTTTTGATTGCCATGTTTGATCACCTCACTTGCTGGCAGTTTTGGTGGAGTAATTAACATTTAAGGCAGCACCACCCGTCTCCCTGAGTTCCTCATGAATTTGAGAGACAAAGCCCATTTTTGCCCGCTCATCGATTTTCATCGAGACGACACGCAGTGGATTCAACGGATCAGTGACTTTGGCATAAATAACATTTGAAACCTCACTGACGTTCAGAAATTTATCATCAATAGAGATTCGACCTCTGTCGTCGGCCCAGAGATAAGCCACATTTCGTTTTCCTGGTAACTTCTCGATTTTAACGGCAGCCGGTATTCGAACGGGGATGCCTCGAGCCTGTTTAAACACCGCCGATACCATGAAAAAGATGAGCAACAGAAAAACGATATCGGGCAACGATGTCATGGGGATGCCTGCCTCGACTTTGGATTTTTTTGCAAACTTCAAGGCGCTATCTCTCCTATTTTAGAATGTTGTAGTTGATGTGAAATATTCTGACAATCCTACTTTTCGGGTTCGGCGAGTGATATCTTGGTCGCATTGGCCAGTTTGAGCTGGTCTAATACCCGGATATAAGATTGATAGTCCGTCTTTTCATCGGTTTTCACGGAAACAATCAATTTCGGATTTTCAGCAATTTTACGCTGGATAATCATCCGAACATCCTGGATATTGGCCTCTTCATTGTCGATCATCACCCGACCGTCAGCACTGATGAGCAGATTGGCGATATTTTTCTTGGGTACTTCCTTGGTTTCACCCTTCGGTGGCAAAACCAGCCCAATCCCCTTATCCACATCAATCGTGGTTGTACATAGGAAAAAAATGAGTAGCAGAAAAGCGATATCCGCCAATGAGGCCTGCGGAATTTCAACTTTCCTGTTCTTTTTTCTTTCGACCATCATAGCTTGGTTTCTCCCGATGGGAAATGGATTCTATTTATCGTTTTTCTAATTCGATTAAGCTGTCGACCAATTCGACAGAACTCTCTTCCATTTCAATGATAAGCTTATCGATTTTCGCGACAAACAGGTTATGGAAAAATTGAATGATGATCGCCACTACCAATCCAAACAGCGTGGTTAACAATGCAACGGCGATACCAGTAGCAACGATATTGGGCGAAATGTCATTGGCAGCCGCGATGTCGTCAAACGCCATAATCATGCCCTGAACCGTTCCTAAGAATCCTAACATCGGGGCGACGCTAATCACTGTCGATAGCCATACCAAACCTCGTTCCAGGAAGGCCATTTCGATCGAGCCAGCACTAACAATTGATTTCTCCACCTGTTCAATCCCTTTGTCGACGCGGGATAATCCGGCATGGAAAATAGAGGCGATAGGCCCACGGGTATTTTCACAAATCTCTTTTGCGGCTTCAACGCCACCCTCTCTCAATGCCGATTTGATTCGACCGAGGAACTTTTTGGTATTGATCGAGGCGCGCGTGAGTGTCCATAGTCTCTCAATACTTACAGCCAGACCAAAGATGAAGAATGCAAGAATCGGCCACATGAAGAAACCACCCCGCAGAAAATAGTCTATCATTTTTAGGATCCCTCCATAAAAATTAATGATTAGATGAGCTAAAAAATTCTCGTGTTGAATTGCCAATTATCTGATTCATTATAACCATTTTTTTCTTAAAAGTCAATATTTTTTTTCAGTTTCTTAATCCAGATAGCCAACAGATGCCCCCAAATCCAGTTTACGCTTTCGACTTCGCTAACATCAGCATCGTTGCGGTTTAATAGGATTTCATCGGCGCCAGGCCTGCGATTCGTGCCGCTTGATCAAAATATTTTAGCGCCGCCTGAACCTGCTCATCGCCAGTGATGCGAATCTGATAATATGAGTCCCGCCCCCAAAGAAATTGCGCCATCTCGCTTTTGATCATCAGTTTGATATAATCCAAATCTTCCGCGAATTCTTTTTCATTCACCAGGACGTCCTTGGTCGTCAACAGACGCCGGAACTCGGCCAATATCTTCTCATCCACCTGAAATTGATCCCGGAAAAAGCTGAAATTCGTCTTCAACTCGGGATGCTTCACGGCATATTGGGAGGCAAATTCAAAAAAGAGCCGCTTGAAAATCAATTCACTGGTCAGCTTAGTAATTCGCTTGGATTCGATTTTCACGTCAGGCGTAATTCCGCCGCCACCATAGACCTTACGACCAGCACTGGTATAAAAGACCGGCTTTTGCCGAGTACTATCCTCGATTTCTTCCTTCACTTCTTCGTAACCGCTGGTATAATACTCCCACAAGCCATTATCATAAGAGCGCTGGATCAGCCGACCGCTGGGGGTATAATAACGCGCCGTGGTAATGCGCAGCGCGGAGCCATCTTTCAACGGCACCTGCGTCTGCACCAGCCCCTTCCCAAAACTGGTCTCCCCAACTATAAAGCCCCGATCCCAATCTTGCAGCGCCCCCGCCACGATTTCCGATGCACTGGCCGTTCCTTTGTCGATCAGTACCACCAGCGGGCACTTCCGATCGTTCGGGGCCGTAGAGGACAAAAACTCATCGTTTGCATCCGGGATGCGCCCTTTGGTAAATACAATAATGCGATTGCCCGAGATGAACTTATCCGCCACTTTGAATGCTTGATCCAGATAACCACCAGAATTGCCGCGCAGGTCCAACAGTAGCGCTTGCATCCCCTGATTTTCCAAATTACGCAGCGCACGCTCCATCTCTTCATCAGTGGTCTGGGCAAATCGTCCCAAATAAATATAACCGATTTTATCAGTGATCATGAAATGGGCCATAACGCTGAAAATGGGAATCTCATTGCGAGTAATGGTCAGATCGAATGGCTCGTCGATGCCAGGGCGCCGAATGGATACGGTTACTCGACTACCTTTGGGCCCCTTCAGTCGTTTCTGAACCTCCTGCTCGGTGATCCCATAAGCACTCTTACCCTCGATCTTGATGATCTGGTCGCCAGGCCGCAGACCGAGTGCCTCTGACGGCGATCCCGGTATTGGTGACACCACGGTTAAGATTTTGTTCTGAATAATAAATTCAATTCCAATGCCCTCATAACGTCCCTGAAATTGTTCGGTCACCTCTTTCAATTTTTCGGGTTCAATATATACCGAATGGGGATCCAATTGCTCCAGCATCCCTTGGATCGCTCCGGACACCAACTTGGGAGAATCAACTTCTTCCACATAATATAATCGGACCAGATTGAATACCTCCATGAAACGCTTAATTTGCTCGAGATAATAATCTGCCGAGAACAAATATTTTTGTGTCACATGAACCAAAAGCACCAGGCTGATCATAGTCAATGTCGCCCACAGCAGCAGTTTTCTTGTCTTCGTACGCATGATTCAACCTATTTTTTTTATATGTCTAAAACTAATTGATGAATTTCAACTGACCATTCTTCAGATGCATCCAACTTCAATTTCCAATTGGGAACGATCACTGAACTTTGATAAACTCGCTCAAATCCGCCTTCAGATTGAGAGATCGTTTCGATCGGAAACCGCCAGACCGTAGTCGGCCGATCAAAACGAAATTGGACATCGAGCTTTTGCCATTCGTCTTTTAGTCCCATCTGCCGAACCGATTTTACGATGCCACTGCTGGCAAGATGTCGCTCATTTCTAACATCCTGATCAAAATAGTAGTATCGATCCGGTGCGTTGCCAGCCAAAAGGGCGATATTGAATTCCGGCCCAAACCAAAGTGCCACTGGTACCGTGGCAAGATTTTTAATTTGATAGAAAATCTTTATCAACGGGCTATTGGGAAAAATTGAAATGGTCTTTGATAGGCTGATTTTTTTGTACAACCCATTGGCAGCAACCAGACCCACCCGATGCATTCTAATATTTAAACATTCCGCTGTCAATTCAGTTTCATAATTATACGCGGCCGATACAAAATCCCCGGCCTCCTGATAATCACAGCGAGCTAACTGATCCAATTGGGTATCGGCAGCCAAAAAGTGATCAATCAAGGACGTCCGACGATAACGGTCGTAGTGTAATTTTTTCTCCAACCCCGGCTCTTTGGCTATGACCAGATCGTGGATGCTGGCAACACCCGAGGAGCTAGATGTAGCTGTCTGATCCTTGATGGCTAATAATTTATTATGATATGCTTCCTTCCGCCGAGTCATGGTGTCAAGCAGGTTGACCGCTTTTGGCTTATAATCCATTTCAAATAGTGTTCCACCAACATGGGGAGCAAAATAGAGATTATAGACTTTGGTCTCGGCCACTAATTCATTGCTGCCGTCAACATCAAAATCGGTAATCTGCAGTTGCGTCCAACCTTGCTCCAATTCAGCCGGCGTATGCACCAATTGATCCACAATGGCCTCAGCCTGAATCATATTTTTATAAACTGCATGTCGGAGGTTATTCAGGTACAAACCGCCGAAGACACCATGCCAATAAGGACAATTGGTTTGCCCGGCCCAGAGATGATCGCGTGCTTGCTGCGCCAGCTTCTGGTCGTATCGCGCATCACCGATCAACCGATTCACTTTGCGACTGACCCACAGGGATTTTTTATGTAGATTATTGGACTCTGGATATTTGGCCAAAAAATTGCGCCAAAATCCACCTCGAACGAATTCTTTGAAGTTATCAAAAAGTTGTTTGTTTTTGAGTTCCTTTTCAAATTGCTCATACCGCTCAATGGTCGGCGCGGGTAACGCCCATTCCATCATCTCACGATACGAAGCTGTCGGCAAATATACCCGTCCTACTGGCGGCATTTTGGCCAACACTTCTGAAAAATGCAGCAGCTCGATCCAATCCAAATTCTGTTCCAGCGCCACGAAAAAGCGTTCCAGCCAGCGATCTTCGTAGCAGTGCTGATAGGTTCCAGGCCAGATACCAAATTTCTCACCATCATCAGCAAACACCACCAACTTGTCACCTTCCTCGGTAGCAATGGATCGTAAGTAATCAATCGTGGCTTCTGGTTCCTGAAAAGGCATGGTATAACGAAGTTTCTCACTAATGGGGAAGATATTGATGGCATGGCCATTATCTTCGGTCATGTAGTAGCCAAATAATTCCTTCTGTTCCAATCCAGCGGTTTTAAAATGGGAATCATCAATCACCACGTATTTGGCGCCGGTTTGTGATAATGGCCGTGGGAGATGCGGTTCCCAAATGCGTTCTGCCAACCACAATCCAATTGGCTGATAACCTGTGTTTTCATAAACAAATCGATTCAGCTTTTCAATCTGGCCCAGTTTGTCTTCATCCGGAATATTAATTAAAATCGGCTCATAATAGCCACCGCTCATCATTTCAACCTGTCCCACCGACACCAATTGCCGCAAGCGTGCGCCAAAATTGGGATCGCGCTGCAATAACCATTCGAACAGCACTCCAGTATAGTGTTGCGCAATTTTTATTTTTGGATGTTGCGCCAACACTTCCAGAAATGGCAAATAAGCCTTACGATAAGCTTCTTCAAATACAAAATCAAAATTCCCCACAGGCTGATGATTATGTATTCCAATGGCAAATTTTATCTTTTTCACATTAATCCCTAAAATTAACACCCATGACAATTAAACGATTGACTTCAATTATTCGCTGCATCCCTGACCATTGCAATGTATGGGAATAGCCAGCAAGAATAATCATAGCTTACGAGCAACCTCCTCACCCACTTCGAGGCTGGTAGCCGTTCCACCCATATCATAGGTCCGCACCTTGCCCTCCTCGATCACTTTAGCGATGGCGTTTTCCAACCTCCTGGCGGTGGCAGTCTCTCCCAGCCAATCGAACATCAGTTTCACCGACAATAGCATCGCAATCGGATTCACCTTATATTTTCCAGCATACTTTGGAGCGGAACCGTGAGTTGGCTCAAACACCGCATAGTCATCACCGATATTGCCGCTGGAAGCAAATCCCAGCCCGCCGACCAGTTGCGCACATAGATCGGAAATGATATCTCCGAACATATTCGAGGTAACCAGCACACCATAATCCAGCGGATTTTTAATTAGCCACATGCACATCGCATCGATATTCGTCTCCCATAGTTCGATGCCTGGATAATCTTTTGCTATGGCACGCGCGGCGCGAATCATTAAGCCACTTGTTTCTCTGATAACGTTCGGCTTTTCAACGATGGTGACGCTTTTATAACCATGCTTTTGGGCATATTCGAACGCATCGCGAACGATATTCTTCGCGGCAGGGGCTGTGATGATCCGAAGCGATATCGCCACATCCTCCGGCGCCAGTTGCGCAAATCGTTTCATTTTCGGGTGATTGGCTTGCAGCGCCTCCATCACTGGTTTTGGCACCGGATAAAATTCTACCCCAGCATACAGGTCTTCGGTATTTTCTCGAAAGACGACAATGTCGATCCCTTCACGATAGTTGAGCGGATTTCCGGCGTAAGCCTTGCAGGGACGCAGGTTGGTTCGCAAGTTGAATTCCTGACGCAGGCGTACAATGGGGCTGGTGTAGATGTAGCCTTTTCCTTGCAGTTCAGGTCGCAGTTCTTTAGCTGCTTCCTCTTTTGGTTTTGAAGTGATCGCACCGAACAACGCACAATGCGTTGTTTTTAGCATATCAATCGTCCGCTTCGGCAGCGGGTCTCCCTCCTGACACCAAAATTCCCACCCGATATCACCATGGATATATTCTGCATCAAATTTTAACGCGTCCAGCACCAATTTTGCCACATCCATCACATCTTTGCCAATGCCATCGCCAGGCAACCAGGCAATTCGATACCGCGCCATAATTTCTCTCCCTCACGCTTATTGATCAAGTTTACAGCTTATGGAGACCGCATCTTTAAAATATTTTTTATTCGCTTTACTTTTATCTATCCTTACGCAACTTCATCAACCTGCTGCCCACTATCACATCTCCAACAGCTTTCGATCATTGCTATTTTACTCCCTAAATTTGAGTCCGATTTTATTATTTCTGCTCGCCGGATCTCTTTTAGCAGCGATTTCCTGTTGATTTTTAAGTCGGTCAATATAATGTTTTTGCTGTTCATTGTCAAGTGATTTTTAAAGCATTTTTGCAATCATGGGAACATGTCGATCAAGCAATTCATACAAAATAGTGGCTGCATTGTAAATGCAGCAAATAGTGAATGGTAGCAGTCACGGTTTTGTCATTGAACATGAGGTTGCCGGGTGGGACATAAATATGATAGAAGCAGCTATCAAACATCGAGGATGGCATGTAATTATTTTGAGCTTGCTTGAAAATCGGACAAAATTTTTATCCTTTTTAGCCGTTGTGTTCATCATCCTCTTGGTTCCGACATCATTATTAGCCCAACTCTCGCGCCTGGATGAAAGGGAGTTGCCCTTCTTGACCGCTGCCGATACTATGGCTTTATCAGACAAGTTATCCGAGACCAGGCCACGAGTGCAATCCGCCCTTCGTTCACCGCCCAGAGTTGATTATTCCCGGCAGATCCCCAGTTACTTTCGCGATGGCTATCGCCTGGTGCAAGATATGCGGCGCTTGGTGCAAATGGTGGACTATGGTGCCATTCACGGTTATGAATCCGTAAGCGAACTCATGCAGCTTGCGCGCCAACTGCCCTTGCACAAACAGACTGCCATGATCGGCATGGCTTTGACTGGCGGAGCAGTCAATTTCATTGCCGATGCGACCAATAGGCATCTTCGCAAGCGAAAAGTCAGCTTTGTCGAATGGAAAGTCGAGAGGATCATTTTGCGAAAGCATGCCCGTTATTTCAACACCAATATTCAATCTGGCCTGACAACCAGAAGCCTTGGTGTTTATGTGCCGGCATTAAGAACCCAATTTTATCGCGATCTCACTCCATATTACAAAAGTGAAGGCTTTATCTTCTATTCGCGACGCCATGCAGGTTTTGATTTATCACGCGAAAATGGCAATTTAATCTGGACGCCGTTTTACTTTTCGTCTATCGGAACTATCCAGCTTAGCTACAATTCCACTCGCCGGATTATCCGCTCAAAAGTTGATTTTCGCCGCAGTTCCGCATTTGTGGTCCGCCTGGTCATGATTGATCAGCTCAAGCAAGTACATGGCAAATTCATACTCGGTGAGGCCATCTTCAGTTGGTGAAAAGTCAATTGATGGTTATCTTGTCGATTGTTAGAATTAGCCTTTACCGAAAAATTCTATTGCTTTTCCCCATCGGAATTGGTATATTTCACCTATCAAAAACGCCTTACATCAAGAGACTTATTGCCGTGATAAGGCTGGGAACTTTATAAGTTACCAATCGTATTTGCAGGCAATTTTTTAACGCTAATTCTGAATATTCAATTTGGAGGTTACTCATGTTAAAAGTCGGAGATAAAGCGCCTGATTTCACCCTGAAATCAGATCAAGACAAGGAAGTTTCGTTGAAAGATTTTCTTGGAAAATCGGATGTCGTTTTGTATTTCTATCCCAAAGATAACACCCCTGGCTGCACCAAAGAGGCGTGCTCATTCCGAGACAATATCGCACCTATTCAGGCTAAAAATGCAGTGGTTCTAGGCATCAGTCCTGATAGCGTGAAATCGCATCAAAGCTTCGTGAAAAAGCAGAACTTGAATTTCACCTTGCTCAGCGATCCTGACAATAAAGTCGCCGAAACGTATGGCGCCTGGGGCGAAAAGAGCATGTACGGCAAAAAATACATGGGCATTTTACGCACCACTTTTGTAATTGGTAAAGATGGTAGGATCAAGCATGTCTTTGAAAAGGTGAAGCCTGAAGGGCATGCTGAAGAGGTTTTGCAGGTTCTTTAATCGATGACATGACCGTCACCTCGCAGGTGACGGTCATGTTTTGAAAGCAATTTCCAATATTCAAAGCCCAAATTCCAAACCTCAGGGGATCATAACGGGTATTTTTTTGTTTGAGTTTTTGGATTTGATTATTGAAAATTATTTGTTTTTTTAGGTTTGAATTTTGGAGTTGCACTTGATTGATAAGCAGACACAGAAAATATAATAAAAAATTTGGAGAGAAACATGTTCGAATACGAAGTTAGCAACAAGGTTCCGATACTGATGGCAATCAGCACCTGTCCCCGATGTCAGCGGATGAAGAAATTTTTAGAAATGAATGGTGTCAAGGCGAAAATTGTAGATATCGATTTATTGCCTATCGAAGAGAAAAAAGCCAATATGAGGTTTCTCCAGCCGATTAACCCTCGACTGTCATTCCCGACCTTGATCGTGGGAGATTTGGCAGTGATCGGAGAAGATTATGAAGGCGCCAAGGAGGTGCTCGGCTTATGACCGTGGAGCAATATCATGAGGTCTTGAAAAAATTTGCCCCCAAGCAGGGGTTGATTTTAAATAACGATTGGGAGATCGTTCGGCCATTGTTGGAGGGGCTATTAAAAAATGGCGAGCGCTATGGCTATCGTTCCTGTCCCTGTCGGCCAGCGGCGGGCGTGTTGGAGAAAGATCGGGACATCGTCTGCCCCTGCGTCTATGCCAAGCCCGATATTGCGGAATTTGGCGCCTGCTACTGCTGGCTGTATGTGTCCGAGGACTGGAATGCGGGCAGGGTACCGCATGTTCAGGTGCCCGAGCGGAGGCCTGTGGAGAAAATTTTGGATTTCTGATTTTATTAGGTAATTGGTGGATTAGATAATTGGGAATTTGTTTTGGAGAAAAAAATTCTATCCGATGAAGTAAGGTTTGGATATTAGGATTGAAATCAATCGGCGAATAATTTTTTTCTTATCTCCCACAGAATTGTAATGCCACAGAATTGAACAACAAAATAAATACATTTCAGTGGGAATTCAATTATGCGGGAGAATAATTTTTTGAACAGCTATTTTTGAATCCCCCATTTAATAAAAATAATGGAATTCCATAATGGGCCGAAGAGTCAGACGAGTCCCTGTCAATCTCAACATTGATGATCTGAGACCTGTACCTTTTGATGAGATTAAAGTGATTTTGCGAGGCGCTGATCCCATCATCATGAGTGGCAGACGTACGCTGTTAGCTAAGATTTTAAAGGGATCAAGAGAGTCGAAAGTACTGGAATTGAACCTGGATCGTTGTCCTGTTTATGGCTATTTTAAAGATCTGTCCATCAAAGCAATTACCACCAAAATCGATTGGCTGATCCTGAGTTACTACCTGGAGATTCAATATGATTATCGCCTGCCGCTGCTGGTTTACACCCGTAAGGGCTGGGAAATCGAAATGGATACTTATTCTGATGAATTGTTGCGGGGATTTGATGAGCTGATCGCCAGCGGCAAGACTGAATTTGATATGACCTATTTGAAAGATCGCAATCGTGAGATGATTTTCATGCTGCTGGAAAAAATTGCAGCGACAAAGGATAAGAAATATATTCCTATTCTGGAAGCGTGGAAGGAAATTGATTATAAGAAGGTGAGACAGAGGATTAATTGGGTCATAACTAAATTGCAAAGGGAATAAATTCTCAAATTAAAAGTTTAGATTAATAAATTTCTTTTGCAACTGAACCAAGCTTCAATCCGAATATTTCAAAATAAAATAAAGGAATTCTGCTATGTCTAAGTTATTAGATCGAATTACCGTGAAACCTGATGTCTGCATGGGACAGCCGACTATTCGGGGGATGCGGATTACAGTTGCTTTTGTGCTGAAATTGATGGCATCGGGAATGACTCATGCTCAAATTCTAGAGTCGTATCCAGAGCTTGAGGAAGATGATCTTCAGCAGGCAATTGAATACGCTGCGTGGTTGGCAAGTGAATATCACTATCCTTTAAAAGTAGCAGCAGGATAATTGCTATGAAACTCAAAATGATTGCTGATGTTCATATCTCACCAATCACTGTTGCTGAATTAAGAAAAGCTGGATATCAAATCAGCCGAGTCACGGAGTTGCTTTCGGCAACAGCTTCGGATATCGAAATAATCGAATTTGCAAAACGTCATGAGTCTGCTATCATTACTCAAGATTTGGATTTTTCTGCTATCATTGCACAAAGTGGATACGATCGACCAAGTGTTGTATCATTGAGAGTTGGTAATGCTAAGCCGTTGACTATCGCTAATATTTTGTTAGTAATTTTGCCACAAATTGAAGAAGATTTAGCACAAGGTGTGATCGTTTCGGTTGATGAGACTGAATTTCGGATTAGAAAGCTACCGATAAAATCGATTGGCTGATCCTGAACGAATACCTGGGGATTCAATACGACTATCGCCTGCCGCTGCTGGTTTATACCCGCAAAGGCTGGAAAATCGAAATGGATACTTATTCTGATGAATTGTTGCAGGGATTTCATGAGCTGATCGCCAGCGGCAAGACCGAATTTGATATGACTTATTTGAAAGATCGCAATCGGGAGATGATTTTGAGTTTGCTGGATAAGGTTGCTGCCAAAGGAGATAAAAAATATATTCCGATTTTAGAGGCGTGGAAGCGGGTTGATTATAAAAAGGTGAGGCAGAAGATTAGTGGGGTCATAAATAGTATGAAAGCAACTTGAATCCTGTCAATCTGTCTTGATCGAAAGTTTATATCCAGAACATCTTGTCTATATTTTAGCTTCAATAGCCAATATCCAAAAAAATAATTATCAAACCCATAAAATTTTCATTGATATTTTAAAAAAAAATTATTATAGTTGTATATATGGCACTATTAAAAGCTGTTATTGATGCTTGTATTATTGAATCTGCTCTTAGAAGTCAATTGGGTGCAAGTTATCAAATTTTGAGCAACATCAATACCAATAAATTCAGATTTGGAATTTCAGTAGCACTGTTTCTGGAGTATGAATATCGAATTGAATATCTATTCAGCAGCAGAATAATAATAATTTCAGAAAAGGCAAAAAATTCAATATTAAAAGCACTGGCGTTTTATGGGGATGAAGTGCCGATCTATTACAAAATAAGACCGAACTTAAAAGATGAGAACGACAATATGGTCTTTGAATGTGCAGCGAATTATGATGCTGATTATCTCGTTACCCATAACGTTAAGGATTTTTTTTCAAGTGAGTTAGGAAAATATCGTTTTGAAATCATTAAACCCCAACAATTCTTGGAGATAATGAGATATGGTTAAAATGCAACTTAGATTACCAGATTCGATTCATTCGAAAATTAAAAAGATCGCTTTGCGGGAGAGCGTATCAATCAATCAGTTTTTAGTGAGCTCAATTTCCAATGAACTCATTCGATATGAAACCATGAGATTCTTTGAAGAAAAAGCCAGAGGTTTCTCTGAGCAAGATTTTATTGATGCGTTGAATGAAATTCCAGCCGTTCCACCAACAGAAATTGATGAACTTTCTGCTCAGCAATTGAAAATCAAGTGAAAAAAAGGAATCAACCTTATTTTCAAATCTCAATCATCGAGGACCAGGAATGAAACTTAAGGCAACTTCATTTCATGTTCAAAAAGCGGTTCAAATAGGTGCAACAAATTTTATTTTGTACAGCATAGAACAATTAGAAAGTCAATCAAACGAAAGAATCCATCGCCTCCCCTTCTCCATCAAAATCCTGCTCGAATCCTTGCTCCGCCATGAGAACGGGGTGGAAGTCACCCAAAACGATATCATCAATTTGGCCAGTTGGAAAGCCAAAAATGTCCAGAAAGTCGAAATTCCTTTTATGCCTGCTCGGGTGGTGTTGCAGGATTTCACGGGTGTGCCTGCCGTCGTTGATCTGGCAGCACTTCGATCGGCCGCTGTTCGATTGGGAGCCGATCCGCAAAAAGTCAATCCACAAATTCCCGTCGATCTGGTCATTGATCATTCG
>JAPDQM010000042.1:0-29398 GCA_034505795.1 Candidatus Zhuqueibacterota bacterium | reverse complement strand
CCATCAACTCCTTTCGCTCAAAAATTAGAGCCTTACGGCTTGCAAGGAATGAATGTCACAGCCCTGGCTTATTACAACGGGGCGCTTTTTGCGGGAACCGATGGCGAAGGACTGTTTGTCCACAATCCGTCTGATTCGATCACGAGCAAATTCTGGAACGAATTGGGATTGAAGGGCGTTCGGATTCGCTCAGTTTATCCCCATGATATTGGACCGATTGGCTGGGGAATTACCGTTGGAACCGAGCCCTTATTTTATCAAGGAGATTCGACACTATTTGTTTGAAATCAACAGGCCTAGGAAAGCTAGCCTAAAGAGTGGAAGAATTGATTTTGCTCGGTTCGATTTAATTCGACTGCCAGCTTGCATAATTTTCTAAAAGTCTGACCATACAGCGTATGCGAATACAAATTGATGGTGCAAAATTAGGGCACATTTTTAGTAGTCGGCCAAATTCATTCAAGCGGCCAAAAGTTTTTCATAAGCACGCTGATATTGATTGAGATTCCTTTCCAGACTAAACCAGTCCTTTACCAATCGTTGACCAATCTGACCGTGGTGTTCCGCCATGTCTGGTTGTTTGATATATTGCTGGATGGCTGCGGCCAGTTGCTGGGTATCTCCCACCGGAAAAGTAAGGCCGATTTGATGAGGTACAATCGTTTCATACACATAGTCCAGTGCCGAAGCAATCACTGGCTTAGAAAGCAGATAACTTTCGAATAGCACATTAGGTAATCCCTCTTGAATCGAAGGGATGACGACAAAGTGACAATAGCTCAGAATGCGGAATACGTCTGGCTGATAGCCCAGGAATTTGACTACATCCGTCAAATCTGATTTTTGAACTTCTGACTTGAGCATTTTCTTTAATGGCCCATCGCCAACGATTAGCACGATGATTTGATCGCGAATTGATGCTGGTAAATGCGTCAATGCTTGCAAAAGATAGATATGACCTTTGGCCTGAACCAGATTGCCGATGCAACCAATGATTGTTTTGGATGTGGAGTTGAGCAGTTGAAACACTGGATCACTGCACTCGCGGAGTGAGATCGGTTGTCTGGAGTTCGTCTGAATGCCATCATAAATGATTTCAATTTTTTCAGGCGGAAGCTTGAATTGTTCCACCAAATTCTTTTGGACCGCGCGGCTATTGGCAATGGTTAAATCGCCGAGAAAACGAATATGAGTTTTGGTGTTAAAGACCGAGCGAGCGGTGTGCAGAATCGAAAATTGCAGCCGGAGCATTCCTCGAAGGATATGCAATAACAGCGTTGGATACCGGTGATTAGAATGGACGATATCTGGTTGTTCCGCAAGCAGGATGGCGCCCAATGCTGTTAGTGATAGAGGCAAAGCATGGGTCTGAGCCAAAGGTGCTGGCCGACATTTCACCTGGAGCGTCCGGATTTTCTCAAAAAGCAAGCTTTTATTGCCGACAAAGACGGTTGCCCCAAACAGATTTCTGAAGTGCTTGACCAAATCAAACACGTTTTGCTGGGCCCCGCCCCAACCAGGACCGGCTTTGTGTATGTAAAGAATTTTTCGGTTATCGAATGATAACGGAATTTGAGTCATGCTTCCTCACTCCTTTTATTAATAATTTGGTCATTTGCATATTTAAGTTGACTTAATGCGTTCAGCATCCAGGCTTGCATGCTTAAAAATGGGCCGCGAATTGTGACCATAGGAATTCTTTGATAGTAAAAATGGCCTTGAGCTGAGCGAAAATGATTTGTGGCCCAGTTTAATACTTTCGAGGGCAATTCCAGCCCCAATTGCTGCTGGGCCATCAGGCGACTGAATAGGATCAGCGCCATGGCACAATCTCGCAGATCGATCTGCGTCAGCAAAGAATCGACATTGCTGGGGAAGCCATGGCACCTTTTATGTCTGGGACGACCTTTAGCGTTGAAAAAGCTCTTGAGATAAAATTGCAATCCTTTCTGAAACGGTGCCGCGTAGGCCTTGGGGTCGACATAGCAGCGGAATTTGGCGATACCGTTCAGGATGAAGGCGGTATGGAAGCTATCGGTATAACGCGCAGTGGGATGGTAAGGCCAGGAGCCATCAGCTTGTTGTGCCCGCACGACGCAATTTAAATTATGTCGTACCAATGGCAGTATCGCCGGCTCAGGTAGATGAACGTAACCATGGGCCAATGTGCCACTGATCACGGCTGGAATATTGGGAATGAATTGATGATTGTTCGGATGATAAATGAAATACCATTCCTCGGTGCTTTTTTTGACCAAAGGCAATTCTTCCAGAAAATAGTGAATTCCGCTTTCAGCCAATGTTAAGTATTTGACCTCTCCAAATATTTCATAGGCCAACAGAAAGGCGTCGATGGCCAGGCAGGTGATCAACGGTGCAGGCGTGCCAGGGCTGGCCGCATACGATTTCATGCTCAATGGATACTGGTTCCCAATGCTAAAATTCCTGGATAAAGAGGAACGATGAGCTATCAACCAATCTAAATAAAAAGTTGCCCGGTCACGGAATGAAGGCTCGCCGGATAGCTGGTAGAGGGTTAAAAATGCCTGAGCGAATAAAGCGGCTGCTTTGGCGTGCATTTTTTTTGCTGTCAAACGCGTATGAAAATAAAATGGACTCAGTCGAAATAACTGAGTGCACGCTACTCGTAATGGATGCCAGTGGCAGCTTTCCAAAAAAGCGACAGGGATTTCGTATGGCTCCCAGCCCTCAAATTTTTCTGCTTCAAGAAATGCGATCAAATCGGCAATGGCCGCATCAATTTGGCCGCGCATAACTGTGGCTGTCTGAAAGTTGTTCATAGAGCTGGCGAAATTTTTGACAGACAATGGAAATCTCATATTCGGTTTCAGCGATTTGGCGATTGCGTCGGCCAAATTGGAGACGCATTTTTTTGTTGGAGAGCAATTCGATAATTGCCTGGGCTAATGCTGCTGGTTGCTCGACGGGCGTCAGAATTCCATTCACTCGATCCTCGATGATCGCCGGAATTCCGCCGGTGGCCGAGGCTACGATTGGCAAGCCCGCGGCCATCGCCTCCAGCAGGGCGTATGGCATTCCCTCCACATAGTGCGATGGAAAGACAAACAAATCACCCTGGGCTAAGAATGTTGGCTTCTGCTCTTCGCCGATATATCCCAATAATTTGATATAATCCCAATTGCCATCCTCGCAGCCGAGGCATTGAAGTTTGCTTCGATCCGGTCCATCGCCTGCGACCAGAAATCTGGTATTGGGAAATTTTTTGGTGATTACGGGAATTGCCTGGATGAGATCGAAGATACCCTTGCGCTGTTCGATTTTGGACATATACAGCACATGATATGGCGAGACCGGGTCCAGGCGCCTGGTATGGAAATAACGCGATGTATCGACCATATTGGGAATAACAGCAATTTTGTCATTTTTGCAAAAGGCTTGCAGCGATAGTTTCTGCAGCCGGTTCAAAACGACAATATGATTTGCCCAACGCAGGAGTAGTTTCAAATATGCCGGCAGGCGCCCGTTCTGGAGCACCAGATCGACATTGCCGCCGTGAAATTGGACCAATGTTTGTCGACGGGTAAGTTTGCAGATCGCGACCATGGTCAATTCCCGTATTAACGATTTAGGATCAAAAGAAGGATTAAAATGCACCACGTCCGGTCGATAATTCCAGATCCGCCAAAGAAAGCGCCAGGGAGTCCAGAAAAACGTCAATAATACCCGCCATTGGCTATCGCCTGGCCGCGATCCCACTTGAAAGTAGTTTAGCTGGAAATCGTGAGCCAGCGGCGATGCCAGCAGCGTCCTGATGTGATGGCTTACGCCGCTGGTTAGCGACAGTCTTGGACCAACCAGCAAAATTTTTTTTGGGCGTTTCATGGTCGAATTGGTTTTCGGATTCATATTAATGCTGACGTTATCTTGTACTACAACTGGAACTTGTTTCAACCTTTCTTCGGCGTATCAGTTGTGGTGTTGCTGTAACAGGCCTAATGCCGAGACCTTGGCCTCGCTCAATTTTGTTTCGACTGCCAGACGCGTCGCCAGTCCGGCCGTTGTCAGCCAAAAGCAAAACGCCAGGATGTCATAGTACCAAGCGGGATTATAAAGACAACCCAACAAATAGGCTAGAATCATGCCGTTGTAACCAACCGTAATCGACTTCCAGAACGGATCGGAAGTGCGATGATACAGGTGGCGATTCAGGCGCCAGAGTTTGAAGAACAGCCAGAGAAAAAGCAACAGACCTAAAAACCCATATTCTAGAATGATCGCGGTATATTGAATGCCCCAAATCTTCATGCCGCGAAATTCCTTCTCCAACTTGCCGCTATAGTCGTGAAAATAGCTTTCTGAAGCATTTCCAGGGCCAAAGCCGATCAACAATTGGGCAGGATTTTCCGATAGCACGCGATGAGCCACATCAATCACCTGGAAGCGACCAAATGTCCCCTCTTTCCGCGTTTGAATATTTAGCGAATAAATTTCCGATGGGGAAGAGAGAAATTTCAACAAGTTCCCATGGTAGCGATAGTCATGATAATTAATCGCCGGGATCACGAGCATGATAATGACACTCACCAGTAGTGGTACTTTCACCAAATTTTTCAAGTTGATCTCGTGCCCCAGTAACCAACAGGTGATAGCAGTCAGCGGCAGCATGATCAAACCATATTGTCCCGAACCCAAAATAATCGGAACGGTAAACAATAGCGCTACCGCAACAAATCGAAGGCGATGCGTTTGCGTGTAAAAGCCGATCATCATGCTGATGGCAAAATTCATTAACAAGGCCATGGCCCCAGTGGCTTTCCAGCCCAGCGTGCCGGAGACATTGTCGGCGACATCTTTTCCAATAGTGCCATAGACGATCGCTTGCGCAATAGTCACTGGAATTTGAGCTAATAGCAATATGAAAATGATATAAAAGAAAAACCGATAAAATTTATCATCCGATTCGATATGTCTGAGAATATAAAACAGTAAGGTATATTTGAAAAATTTTCGATAGCCAAACAAAACTGTAATTGGCGAAACATTGTTATAAATCGCACTCAATAGTCCCAACAACAGGATGGCAGCGATAACTTTATCGATGGGGCTAGTGATCAGCCGATGTCGATCTGCCTGGAGATAGAAAAATTTGGCGGTCAGGATCATGATGATGACATCTGGCAACCAGGTGATTTCCTTGGGGATGGCACGGAATACGCCAAATAGCCACTGCAGAATAAATAGCGCCAGCAAAATTATCCCGATGCCGGTGCGATTACTGATGAAAACCGCAATGATAATGGCCATTCCCAGCGACATCAGCCACCAGATGGGGGAGAGGCTCATGTAAATGAGACCCGCCAACGCGCCCAACATGAACATCAATAGCAGATGGGGCAGTGGGATGCTTTGTAACGAGCGAATGGCAGTCATAGTATCCCTCTCTTCAAATCAATTTGAACTTTTACCGGAATTGAGGATTTGTCGCAAATAAACGTCTAATTGTTTGGCCTGGCGCTCCCAGGTAAAATTGGAGAGCACCAATTGCCGGCCCTGCTGCCCGCGCCAGCCGAGCTGAGTACGCTGCAAATAGGCGGCAATGATGCCTGCTGCAATATCCGTGGGCGTAGTCGATTTCAAAAAAAACGCTGCTGGGCAATTGCCGATCACAGTCTGATGCGCCGCAATGGGTGAGAGAATCACTGGCCTGGCCATGGCTAGATATTCGAATAATTTTAACGGGCTGCTCACCTGCCAGCAAGGTTCATCCGGTAATGGAATGATGCCCACCGACGCGACGGCAATTTGCGCCGGCATTTGCTGATAGGGCACGGCACCACTTAATTCTATCGCAGGAGACAGATTGAGCTGCTGAATCAATCGCTCCAGTTGGTTCATCGCTGGTCCCTGTCCTAACAATCGCAGTTTTATTTGTGGATAGTGTTCCCTCACCTTTGCCATGGCCTGGATAGTCTCCACCAGCCCCCGATTTTCGGCCAGCACGCCATGATACATGACCGTAAAGCAATCGGTAGCTGGATGCGGCGGCTCGGCATCTGGGGAGAAGAGATCGCTATTTACTCCGGACATCCAGATGCCAATTGTTTCCGGTTCGATTCGATAACGCTGGGAGATGAGCTGGCGTAGCACCGGTGTTATCAATGTCATGCCATCAAAATGCCGTTTGGCCAGCTTGATGGTTTGATCGATCAGCCAATGCTTAATCTTATCGTTCAAATTTTTTTGACGAACCGGCAGGGTCCGAATATCGAGAACAAATTTTGTTGGCAGTCGGCCAAGCCGAACGAGCATTTTTGCTGGCCACAGAAAAATAGCGGTGAACGGATGCGTCAAAATAATGTCGGGCCGCTGCCTGATCGTCCAGATGAGGCTGTGCCACAAAATCTGCAAATGAAAAGTGAGCGATACCAATGGGAAACAATTCAGCACTCGTAATTGCCGTAGCTGAAATCGGGTTGCCTTGGAAGCTGGCTGCCCCGGCGCGGTGCGTAAGCCGACCAGCGTGACCTGGTGACCTCGGCGTCTGAGTTGATCCGCCATTTCCAGCCAGGTAGAAACGTCCAGATCCCGCTGGAAATTTTTTTGTGCAATCCACAGTATCCGCATACCTTGCACCTCAAAAAACAAACACCGGCCGCGGTAACAATTGATTGATGAATTTTCGTTCTTCGTTGAAGAAGCTTTTGTTTAGAAATGAGCAGCCGAAATATACCGCCCAACCAGCCACAACGGCAATGATAAGCGCCGGCAGATTATGGATCAGGCCGCGGGTGAGGTACAGAAAAACCAGCATGAGGCCGGAGTTAATGGCAATTCGCAGCAATGGTTTGAAATCAACTTGCAGTTTCACCAACTTTCGAATGCGAAACCATACAAACAGCAATTGAAATAGCCGAGCAGAACAGGTAACCAGTGCCACGCCGGTAAGTCCCAACAAGTTTACCACTAATAAATCTCCAGCCAGATTATAAATCGAAAAAATGTTGCTATAAAAATTGATTTCCACTTTTTCTATTGCCTGCACCACCAATTGCAGGGGAAATTGAAAGCTGATGATCATCATAAATCCGGTAAAGATATACAGCAACCGGAGCGCAGGCAGATATTTGACATCGAAAAGATAGAGGATAATTTTATCGCCCACCGCCAGCACCGCCAGAAAGATGGGGAAACACATAAAGGCGATAATTTTCACCAGGAAATTGAAATAGCGATTGATTTGCTGCGGTTGGCTGGCATCTACGAATTTGACAAAAAAGACAGACCGGATGAGCGGCCGCAACATCTTGAAAGGCAGCACTCGGGAGATGGATTCCATAAATTGATTGGCAAAGCTGTAGAAGCCAACCAGGGTCGGTCCAAGAAATGATGAGATGATCAAAAAATCAGTTTTGACATCCAGTATGGTCCAACCAATTTCGTCGAAATAGCTCAGGCTGCCGTAACGCACCAATCGCTTCACAGGCAGCGTCGCTTTCTCCGCAGGGTGTTGGGCAGAAAACTGCAACCAATAAAAAGTCAATTGTTGCGCTAACAAAAAGCCATAATAAATCGTCTCCGCCAGCAGCAGCCCTTTTAATCCCAGATTCCGCTCCAGAAAATAATAGACCAGCACTCCCCGCAGCATGGTTGAGACGAGATAGCTGATCATAATGGCTTTGTTTAGCAACAGTGAACTAAGCGTCACCTCGACCAGTTGGATTTCAAGATATAGGACGATACCAAGCGAAAAAATGTAAATGTAGTCATGAAAATTGACTACGCGAAATAGGCGATCCAACAATGAACCCGCCACCAGCAGCAGTACTATAAAAAATGCGGCCAGCAGCAGGCGCAATCCCAGGCCAACCTCAAACAATCGTTTGATTTTGCCAAAGGATTGCTGCTGATAATATTGCGGAACATAGCGCTGAAAAACATTCAGCAGACCCATGGATGAAAAGAGTGTGAGATATCCAATGAGTGCATAGAGCAAACCATAAATACCGTAATCCGCGACGGATAGCTTTTTTATGACATAAATACCAATCACCAGATTGATCAACGGGGTGATTAGATTCTGAAGTAAAATATAGGCGGTATTCTGTTTTATTTTTTGAGTCAATTCTGGCATACATTTATTTTCGTTTTATTGTTGCAAATGCGGTAGCAGTCGTTGGCACACGTGTTCCCAGGTGCTATGCTGATTTGCCCAGGCATACGCCTGTTTGGCGATTTGCTGGGTTAAGCTTTCGTTCAAATATAATTCGATGATGGTTTCGGCCAGATGCTTGGGATCGTTCCAACGGACAACGCAGCCAGTGTGACGGTCCCGGATCACTCCGTCCATCAATACATTGCTATCGCTGACAATGCAAACGCATTTTCGGCTCATGGCCTCCAGCACCGATTGCAAGCCGCCCAATTTCCCGGGCATCAAAAAAATGGTGCTGCGCCGATATTGTTCATCGATCTGCTGCCGATTAAGCTGAGCGAAGGTTTCGATGCCAACCGGCAAGCCCGAAGGAAATTTTCCGCCAATTACAAACTTTAAATTCAAGTGAAATTTTTGAAGCCATTCGTATGCCTGCACGATGAGTGGCCCGCCCTGGCGTTCAAATTCTGTGGACATAAAAAAGAGCTGAAAACCATGTTCGTTTTTTGGTTTAATTTCATGTTCAGCTACTGCTTCCAGATTGACTCCTGAGCCAACGACTACGACCTTCTCGTCAGCGATTGAGTAGTCATTCAGTAGCGAACTTTTGGTTGAACCATTGAAGGTGAATATTTTATCTGCGCGCTGAAATGCTTGTTCTTCCAGCGCTAACCATCTGGCAGTCTCTTTGGCGGAACCACGCAACGCCCACGGTGACCAGAGCCTGTCGGTCATGCGTTGCGTGAGATCGGTATAAATGAAATAAGGCAACGATGTGGGCTTCTGGCTAATGCTAAATTTGCACTGCGTCTGAAAAATGCATTGCAGCTCACGCTGCAATTGCAGCCTACGGTCGCAAAAAGCGCTCATGTGCGTAAAGGCAAAGCTATTTTTGCTTTGCATTTGATTCCAGAACCGCCGGCAGGCAAAGATGGCATGCAGCGTATTTTGCCAGCCACTGATTTGACCGGTGCGGCGGCGCAATACCTGGCCTGCGTCTACATCTTCCACGATCTCCAATTTACGACTCAAGGCTTGCAACAGATGATAGTTCACATGAGAGAAGCTGCCCGCCCGCAAAAATAACACATGCATTGTCCCACCCCAATTTACTGGTCGCAGATGCGGTTACCTGGATGTTCTGTAAAGCGCATTAGCGCCATGGAAAGTGCCTCACGAAGCCAGCATTATGAACCTGTCTCGATGATTTTTTCAATTAGAAAATCCAGCAGCTTGCCATTCCCGAGGTCAGGTGGTTTCTCTGGACGCGGCCTTTTTTGAAGCTGAATAGCGTTTAAATCATCCACCTGCCGTATGATCTTCAATTTCCCTGACTGTTGCAAAAACCGATCAACAGCCCCCAACCTTCCTGGAAAAATTGAGTAGACCGGCACTCCCAGAACCGCGGCCTCACGATTCATGGTACCGCCGCCTCCGATAATCAAATCGGAATGCCAGATAATGTTTAGCCCATTGGCCGCATGCTTGGGGAAAATGATCTGCGAAGCTTGGCAATGTTCCTGAACATAGTGTCTAATCCGCTGCTCCTGGAATCGGGTGCGAGCTAATACCAGCATCAATACATCCGACCGGTGCGATAGATGACGGAGCACTTCCTGGAACAACTTTTCCCCTTTTTCTTCATCGCTAATATAATGCGCATCAAAAGCTGGCGGACGAATCGTAATGATGATTTTATCATCCGCTTTGGGCAAATCCTGCTCTATGGCATATTGGCCAAGCAATCGCCCGGCATAAATGTGCTCTTTAATCCCCGGATACTGAATGATTTTCTCCGGTTCAATTTGATTGCGGAACGCATCGATACTGATGACCTCTGGTATCGCCAGTCGATGGATATAGTGATGGATAACGGCCAAACTGGCATATTCATAATCCCAGAGGACAAAAGTGGGCAGCCTGTTCAAGCCCGCGGCGATGATTTGACTGCGGGAACCATGCGACACAGCCACATCAATCGCCTGTTTCCGGATAAATTGTGCTAAACGCACAATGCGGCTCAGGTGACCCAGCAATTTTCTAAATCGCTGACGACCATGGTGATGGCTAATCCGCTTAGCCTCCAGTTGAAACAAGCGGGCTAATTCGATGGTTTGCGAACAATCGCGGGCAGTCATGATGACTTGATGCTGCTGCCGTTGAAGCGCTTCAACAATCGGTTTTAAAATCAGCACATGCGGAGAATTTTCAAAATCAACCCAAATTCGCATTTGTAAATGTTCCTTAGCCTTTTTGATAGACTGACCCGTTCCGTCATCCATTTTAAAAAAAAGAAGTACTTTTGAGCACTTCTTTTTTTAGAGATGCATTTCAAATCCTGCCTGGAGCAGCAAGAAGGGGCAGACTCATTAATAATAGTTCTTCAGACGATCATTGGTAATCTAAAAGTCAATTTAAATCAATAGGCACCATCCCGTTTAAAAGGCACCAGTAACGTCTTGAGTAATATTTTGAGGTCCAGACCTAGCGACCAATTGTTGATGTAGGCCAGGTCCAGGCGTACCATCTCGTCGAATGTTGTTCGGCTGCGGCCATAGACTTGCCAGAGGCCTGTGAGACCCGGCTTGACCGTCAAATAGCGCCGTCGATGCCACAAATTGTAAACATCCACCTCGTACGGCAGCGGCGGCCGCGGCCCGACCAGGCTCATGTCGCCTTGCAGCACATTGAATAGCTGGGGAATTTCGTCCAGACTGGTCCGACGCAGTAACTTGCCAATGGCAGTGATTCGGCGATCGTGTTGCATTTTATAAATCTGCCCTGGGGAATCTTCCTGCCTGCTGTTGCGACCGGAATTTAGAATAAAGTTTTGAACATATTGCTTATGGGGCGTTTCGTCTCGTGTATAGTACATGGTTCTGAATTTGTATAGCATAAATTTCTTCCCCAGAAAGCCCACTCGGGTTTGTCGATAAATGACAGGCCCTGGCGAGCTTAACTTGATGGCTACCGCGATGAGTACCATCAATGGCAAAAGCAGAAGGATCATTAGTAACGATAATATTACATCCAGCACTCGTTTCGCAGTCTGTGAGCCGGCCGCATTCAAATCCTCAAAGACCTGGTTAAGCCAGCAAAACGGATTGTCAATCGTCAGGGCTAGCGATGATGGCCAACGGAACGAAACAAAGGCTGGCAAGCGAAGATAAGTATTATTGTTGCTTCGCTGGTAGAAATAGGACTTCATATCCCGCACGGTTTTTTCAAGCTGCGCCGTAGATTGATTATCATCGAGCAGTCGATCATAAATGAATTGATTGATTTCATCGGACTGGCTGGGATAGCTATAAATGTCGATTTTCATCTGCATAAAAACGGATTCTAAATTCGGAGTGGCCAATTCGTTCAGCATGGATTTGATGCGTTCGATGGCCAGATTCGCACCTGAAACGGTTGTATCCGGCAGGATGATAGCAATTTTTCCATAAAAGTAACTCACCGCGACATCCGTCATCCGGAGAACCATCTGCGCGGTTTGGAGCAACATCTGTTCGGCCTTTTTTAGTATCGGGCCGAAAGGATGACCGTTGCTTTCGGGATGAAGATCCATGATAATAAGAACAAACTCATAATCACCCCGCTCCGCGCGTCGCTGCTCGATCAAATAGCGTTGGCGAAAATAATCGATCGATTTCAAATAATCATCAGAATGTAGCGGTTGAAGTCCTTTCCCATTATTGGCGTTATCAACTTTGCTCGTGATTCTGGCCTGAGCGAATTTGGTCAAGATACGCTTAATCGCATTATTTTTACCAATGACGAGATCCACGGGTCGTTCCCCCAAAATCATGTTGATTACAATTCGCCACTCGAATGCTGTGCAACAACGAACGGTCAATAAGTTAGCATTGGGTGTTGCATTTATGAGCCGTGAGCTGCGTGCCATTTATAAGTTGCGTCAGCTTATGCTTTGCTCTGGTAATAGCGCTTATAGGAACGGGGCACGCTTTCCTCAAGGGATTTGTTCAGCACCAAGCCAAGGATATTCGTGCTACCTTTTTCGAGCAAGGCCAGGGCTTGAGACACGGCTCGTTGATTGGTCTGGCCTGAGGTGCAAACCAGCAGCACGCCGTCAACCAGCGGGCCCAAAATCGCTGTATCGCTCACCACCAACACTGGCGGCGAGTCAATAAAGACGACATCGTACTTTTTACGTAATAAGAGTAGCAGCACCTTCATCAGACGGGAGCCCAACATAGCGGAAGAATTTTCCACTGGCGAGCCGCTGGTTAGCAGCGATAAATGTTCCACCGTGGCCAGCGGCAGAATCCGGCGGTCGATTTCGGCTGCCAGTCGCGAAAAATGCTCAGAATCGATTTCTTGACTCGCCTCTGACGCACCTGGCGAAAGGCGGTTAAGTACATCGTCGACGGTCTGGTTGGCGTCGTGACTGTTATCATCACGGCGCCGGTGTTGGGGCAGCGCTAATCTTTCGTGTTCGAATTGTTGAAAGCCTTCTGACTGTAAAACATCGGACAGCCCTGGCGCCCGCTCCTGATTGAATACCCGGTGCAACACCGGTTGTCGCAGATCGGCATCGATTAGCAATGTATTATAGCCCAATTGGGCCGTGGTGATTGCCAAATTGATGGCGGTCGTGGACTTTCCCTCGCCGGGTTGTGGGCTGGTAATTAAAATGGTATTGGTGCGAAAATCAGCCGACTCGAACTGCAAATTGGTTCGCAACAGCCGAAAAGCCTCGGCTGCTCGAGAGTTGCTGTCGTAGAGCGTTATGAGTTGGTTGATTTCTGCCAAACCCGGACGTTGATCCCGTGGGATATGATCCAAATTGCCATTCACATGGGCTTTGAATTTGGGAATGGTACCCAGAACCGAACGGTCCGTGACCCGCTGGAGGTCCTTCGGTGTTCGAATTCGGGTATCCAATGATTCGAGCACGAAGGCCATAATGCTACCGATGATGCAGCCGATGAGAAAACCAATGACCAGATTGACTGTTTTTCGCGGCCGCACCGGTGAAGTGGGTAGCTCTGGTGGATCAATGATGCGGAGGTTGCCGCGGTTTTGAGCTTCTACGATCCGTGTGCGCTCTCGTTCTTCGAGCAGCATGGTATAAATCTTATCGCTGCTGTTGACCGTGCGCACCAGGCGGGCCAATTGTAATTCTAATTCTGGTAACAGCCGCATCTTCTTTTCATATTCCTGGAGAATACGACTCAACGTCTGTACCTGCGCTTTGTAAGCTTCCAGGTTGGCCTCCAGGGTTATGGATTCTTTGAAGAAATCTTTTAACTGTGATAAAGGATCGATAAACTTACCCTTTTGAATCAGCTCCTCGGTCTCAGTCGCCAGGCTTTCGCGGGTCTGATTTATCTCTTCTCCCAATTTCATGAGTTTGGGATGTTGGGCAGAATAGCCCTTCATCAATAAATCGGTCCGCTGCAATTCCAGATCGACCAGTTTGGTGCGCAATTTTTCCAGCCGGGAACTAATTGTCTCGGTAGCATTGGGTTGCAGCGCATCCCGTTCTGAGGCTATTTTTTCGTAGATAAATTTCAGGCGCTTCTCGGTGGCTTGCTGCTGCGCTTTCGCTGTGGTCAGTAGTACCTCAGCCTCGGTCATCTGGCGCAACAGTTCCTCGGTTTCCTGATCCAGCGAACTGATGTTGTGCGTTTCTTTGAAATCACGGAGCTGTTTTTCGGCCGAATCGAGCTGGCTTTTGTACACGCTAAGCTGATCTTCAATGAGCTGGCGCGCATGGCTGATGGTTTGTTTGCGCTGCTCAATGGCCCTGTCGCTGATCACCTGAGCCATGGTTTCAGCCACCCGAAATGTAACCTCCGGATGCTGGTCGGCATACGTTATGCGGATCACATTGGAATTATTTCCCGGTTCAGAAACGCTGGTATTTTTTCGGATGAATGCGGCCAGATATTTTTCATCCACCGAGTCAGCTCGGCGGTCAGCAGGCAGTTTCATCTGCGCCCGCAATTCGCTGGGCAATGCCTGAGCCACCTGGAGGAAAAACTGTCGGCTGCTCATTTCCTCAATTTGGTTAGAGAGCACGGTTTCCCGTCGCTGCGTGGTTTGAAAATAATCAGCATTAGGTATCGGCTGAATCAAGTCTTCGTACATTACCGAAAATTCGGTGACATACAACGAAGGCGCGATCTCATTATAAACTGCTATCGCCGCCAGCACGCCCAGCACAAAAAAAGCCAATAGCCAGAAGCGGCGGCGAAACACGGACATGATCTCTTCGAAGTCGTGAGATCGTTTGGGTGTTTGTGTCATGGTACTCATCCATTCTCATTAGGGGGTTCTTATTCTTTGTTAATAATTGGTCCGATTGTACCAATACCATACCTGGGCCACGATCGCCATTTGCGAAGCAACCCGCACCACGGTTTGCCAGGTGTACCAGGTATTTCGTTTGACATTCACCACATCCCCCGGCAGTAAGCGTGGTATATTTCGGGATTGACCGTGCCGGAGGTATTTGTTGATGTTAAGCTCAACTTTGCCGGTCTGGCGTAATTTTTCTAAATCCTCGCGTATGAACTTTTCCAGAGAAGAATTGGTCGGTGGATTAGCTGTTAGCTCCTGATGCAATGCGTGATTGCTGAACAGGATCACCCGAGACAGGCTGGAATACTCAGTGGGGCCACCCGCCTTGGAGATGAGTTCCAGCACATTGGTGCCATCGGGCACTCGTTTTTCTCCGGGATTTTTAACTTCGCCCCAGATGTGAACGATAATGTCCAGATTTTTCTCTTCACCCATGAGATAGCTCTCTTTGGTGATCGGGAGGCTGGCGTCTGCTTTGTCTTGCGATAGTGCCGCCCAGTTGCTCCAAAGTATGATCATTCCCCCAACCCATAGCGAATGAATCAGTTTCATCATTCTGCTCCTCATCCTTTTCAGTTAATCATTGGTTAGCCGGCGAAGTATCCTGGCTGGACAGCCGGCAACAATTGTATGAGGCGGAACGTTGTGGGTCACTACACTGCCAGCGCCCACAATCGCTCCTTCACCGATCACAATGTTTGACAAAATAGTGGTGCCGGAGCCGATAGACGCTCCCTTTTTTACCAGGGTTGGTTCTACCGCCCAATCATTCTCGGTCTGCAACTGACCAGAGGGGGTTGTGGCTCGCGGGTATCGGTCGTTGATAAAAGCCACATTGTGTCCAACAAATACCTCATCTTCGATAGTCACCCCTTCACAAATAAAGGAATGGCTGGAGATTTTGCAGTTGGCTCCGACTTTGGCATTTTTCTGAATTTCGACAAACGAACCGATTTTGGTGTTATCGCCTATTTCGCAACCGTATAGATTGACAAAATGAAAAATCCGAACATTTTTTCCCAATTTCACATCATCGGCAATGATCTGATAGCTCATAGCACTCCTGATTCAGTTTATCTCTGGTAAGTTGATGGCTACTGATTCCCCCGAATTTTTCAATGACTTGCTGGCCGCTTCCAGAATTGACACCACTTTCAAGCCATCATAGCCATCAGATACGGGGCGCTGGTTGTTGATAATACAATCAATGAAGTGCTGACATTCTCTTGCCAGCGGTTCATATTCCTCGATGCGGGGACTATGGATATCACCGTAGCGGTAAGCGAAATGGAACTCCGCAAAAGTGTTATAATATGGCGGCGTTTTGATGCCTTTGTCAAAAATCTTTATCTTTTCATTAGGATCAATATCATTGTAGACGAGCATTTTCTTGCTGCCGACAATGGTCATTCGTCTGATTTTGTAGGGATCCAGCCAGCTATGATGCAAAAATGCCACCAGATTATCGCCAAAATCCAGCGAAACCCAGGCCACGTCTTCGATGTTTTTTCGATAATGAGCGCTGCCCCGTGCATTTACGCTTAGGGGCATTCTTTTTAGCAAATACAGAATGATCGAAATGTCATGTGGAGCCAGATCCCAGATCACGTTGATGTCGCGCTGAAATAGCCCCAGGTTCAGGCGTTCCGCTGCAATATAGAGAATATCACCTAACTCATTGCTGTCGATTATCTCCGCCATTTTATTGACCGACGCGGTATATTCAAACGTGTGGCCGACCATCAAGATTTTACCCTGCGCGTTCGCCAACCTGATCAACTCGCTGCATTCTTTCACGGAAGCCGTAATTGGCTTTTCGATCAAAATATGTTTGTTAGCAGCTAAGCAATCGCGGGCAATCTGCAAATGCGTCCTTACCGGAGTGGCAATAGCAACCGCATCGATCTCATCGGATTCCAGCCATTCATGATAATCGACCGTGGTTCGGATTGATGGGTATAATTGCTGCATTCGGTGAAGCCGATTAGTATCCAGATCACAACAAACTTTCATCTGGCAGTTGGGAAGCGCTTGAAAATTGCGAATCAGATTTGGTCCCCAATAACCACATCCAATAACCCCTATTCGAATTGTCTGCATACGTTAATGCCCTATTTATCTTTATGAAATATGAACCACAGGCGAGTTCGACTCGTCATCAGATTGGCAGAATAGCTTTAGGATATCGTAGTCGATCCAGAGCCTACATTTTGCTGCCGACCCCTTCGAATAAACTACCAATTTATAGAAACAAGCTTCGCTAATTGCGGAAAAATAAGGTTAGCTGATGGTCAGTAACCAGTCTTCATTGGTAACATGCAAGGTTAATTAAGTGTTACGTATGGATTAGGTCGGCCTCGCCAGATATTTTTATTGCTTGATTTCAAAGGTTGGATAAATTATTCAGGAGATTAGAATTTTTTTGCTTGACATTTATCTTCTAACCAATTAGATTATATCCGCAATTATTGAATGTTTGGGCACCGATAAATTCTTAGGCAACCACGTGAACTTCATTTCCCACTTTATCAACTGAACGAACCGCAGGAGGTCCAGGATGCAAAAATTTAATCCTGAGCAAGCGTTAGTCGACACTCGTCGTGAATTTGGTGAACACGGCGGTGTGGCGCCGTCCATCGAGCGCTCCGCCACGTTTACTGTCCTTGAACCGCACATCATGCCCGAAATTTTTGCTGGTCTGCGTGGACCTGAAAAAGGCGGCTGCTTTCTGTACAGTCGCCATTTTAATCCAACCGTTGATGTGCTCGATCGTTATTTAGCTGCCATGGAAGGCACGGAAGCGGCCGTTAGCACGGCCAGCGGCATTTCGGCCATCGCCTGTTCCATTCTTCAGCTCTGCAATTGCGGGGATCATATCGTTTCCAGCGATGTGGTTTATGGCGGCACCCATGCGTTATTCAGTGAACTGCTACCTGAGATGGGCATCACCACGACCTTTGTGGCTCCAACCGATGTGACTGCTTTCGAAAAAGCCATTACCCCTAACACGAAATTGCTTTATACCGAAACTGTCGGCAATCCGACGTTGCGAGTGGCTGATCTCCCGCGTCTGGCTAAGCTGGCACATGATCATGGCTTGCCATTGATTGTAGATAACACCTTTACGCCGATGATTGTATCGCCTGCTAGACTGGGAGCAGATATTGTCGTCTATTCGATGACGAAATTCATCAACGGCGCCAGCGATGTGATTGCCGGCACCATTTGCGCCAGTAAAGATTTTGTGTATAAGTTAATGGACTTGCACAAAGGCCGCGTGATGTTGCTGGGACCGACGATGGACCCACGGGTCGCGTTTGACATTATTCAGCGATTGCCCCACCTGGGTATCCGCATGCGGGAGCACAGCCGCCGGGCAATGGCCATCGCCACGCGACTGCAGGAGTTGGGTGCACCAGTCACCTATCCTGGTCTGACATCGCATCCGGAGCATCGGCTGTTTACCGAAATGATGAACGAAGGTTATGGCTACGGCGGCATGTTGGCTCTGGATTGCCAGACGCGGGAGCGGGCCGAGAAGCTCATGTCTGTGCTCCAGAATGTCGAACAGTTCGGGCTGATTGCGGTGTCATTGGGCTATTTCGACACCCTGATGAGCTGTTCCGGCTCGTCCACCTCATCGGAAATTCCGCCGGAAGATCAGGCGAAGATGGGGCTGTCGCCGGGGCTGTTGCGAATCGCCATTGGCTATACTGGCGCGCTGGAGAAGCGATTGGAGCAGATCGAACGAGCTGTCAAAACGGTTGGATTGGTCTAAGATTACTCCCAATACTGGTCAGAAATTTGAGAAGATTGGTTGAGATGCTTTCGTCCCCATCTCAATATTTCCGCAACAATAAAATTCAAGAGATGTGATTGAATTCAAAATTGGCTGAGGATATTTTTATGGACAACCTCGATATTACCAGGGCATTGCGAATTAAATTAGACGAGGAGTTGCCGCCAAAAAAAGATTTCATCCCTGGCATTCGGCGGGCACCGGCAAGGCCCCTGTCACTCACCCGCTCTGAAATGGTCGTTGCGCTAAAGAACGCCTTGCGTTACATCCCGCCAGCTTTGCACGAACGGCTGGCTCCTGAGTTTTTGGAGGAATTAACAACCAGGGGCCGCATCTATGGCTATCGCTATCGGCCTGAGGGACGCATCTGGGGGCGGCCCATCGCTGATTATCGCGGCATCCCTGAAGCACGGGCATTGCAGGTGATGATCGATAATAACCTTGATTTTGAAACCGCCTTGTATCCATACGAGTTGGTCACTTACGGCGAGACCGGTCAGGTTTTTCAAAATTGGATGCAGTATGTTCTGGTCAAAAAATATCTGGAAGTGATGCGCGAGGATCAGACGCTGGTCGTGAGTTCCGGCCATCCCCTGGGGCTATTTCCTTCGCAGCGCAATGCGCCCAGAGTTATTGCCACCAATGGCTTGATTGTCGGCCTCTGGGATCGCCCGGAGGAATTCCAGCGACTGGCGGCAATGGGCGTTTCCAATTATGGCCAGATGACAGCGGGTGGCTGGATGTACATCGGTCCCCAGGGAATCGTCCATGGCACCTATATCACGTTGCTCAATGCTGGCCGAAAATATCTTGGCATTCCCAATGACCGTGACCTGCGCGGTGTCTGTTTTGTCACGTCGGGATTGGGCGGCATGTCCGGTGCCCAGGCGAAGGCCATCGAAATTGCTGGTGGCGTTGGGGTCATTGCTGAAGTGGATGCGAGCCGCATCAAGACCCGACGGGACCAGGGCTGGCTGAGCCAGGTATCGGATGATCTCGATGAAATTGTTCGGCTGATGCAGCGATACAAACGCGAAGGAAAAGCCATTTCTATTGCCTATCATGGCAATGTGGTTGACCTGCTTGAACACCTGGTGAAGCAAGGCATTCGGGTGGAACTGCTCTCCGACCAGACCTCCTGCCATGCGGTTTATGAAGGCGGCTATACGCCAGTCGGCATCTCATTTGAAGCTGGCCGTCAATTGCTCAAAGAAAATGCTGTTCAATTTCGGCAACTGGTGGATGAATCGCTGCGTCGGCATTTTCGAGCGATCCAGCAATTGACCGCAAAGGGTGCCCATTTCTGGGATTACGGCAACAGTTTTATGGCATCGGTGTTTGAAGCGGGAGAAAAGGCGATCGCTAAAAATGGTCACGATACGTCGGATGGCTTCATTTTTCCATCGTATGTGGAAGATATCATGGGCCCGCTGTGCTTTGATCGTGGCTTCGGTCCGTTTCGCTGGGTTTGCCTGAGTGGAAAGGAGGAAGATTTGCGCAAGACCGATCAGGCCGCTATGTCCTGTATCGATCCGAACAAGAGCTCGGCGCATCGGGATAATTATTATTGGATCAAAAACGCCGAGCAGAACAGATTAGTGGTCGGCACCAAAGCCCGCATCCTTTATGCTGATGAGGAAGGTCGAGTCAACATTGCGCTGAAATTCAATGAATTGATTCGAAAAGGCGAAATTGGCCCCGTGATGATTGGCCGCGACCATCACGATGTTTCGGGCACAGATTCGCCATTTCGTGAAACTGCCAATATTTATGATGGCAGTCGGGTGACGGCAGATATGTCGGTGCAGTGTTTTGGCGGCAATATCGCTCGAGGCATGACGCTCGTTGTGCTCTCAAATGGCGGCGGTGTTGGCATTGGCCGAGCCAGCAACGGTGGCAATGGAATTTTTCTGGATGGCAGCGAAAGGATCGATGAAGTCGTGCGAAAAGGTCTGTCGTGGGATGTGATGGGTGGCGTCGCTCGTCGAAGCTGGGCCCGAAATGAAAATGCGCTGTCAACTGCTGCGCAATGGAATCTGTTGCATCATGGCGAGGGGCATATCACGCTGCCTTTTTTGGCTGATGACGACTATATTCTTTCCCTGGTATCAAAATTGTCTCCTGAAGGTTAATTGTCCGCTCGCGGCCGGGAAAAGCGCTCCGGTTTCTTGTCTTATTGTGTAAAAATATCGCAGTTGTTTTCAAGTTGGCGGTTTTACTCAAATCGTGGCAGTCCATAATCCCCCAAACCTTAATCATCGAGGCCAACATGACGACTTTGCAAGGCAGATCGAAAATAGTCTGGGTGATATTTTTAAGCAGCCTGGGTGTTTTAATCGGCTGTGCGGCGCGGCTTCCCACAGCCAAATATGAATTACTCCAGGAATCTGCTTCGTCCCTGCTGAACAACACCACTGACACTTACTTCCGAATTGAAAAATTGCAGCACCGATTTGCAGTAACCACGGCGCCCGATGCCGCGATCACGCGCCAGAGCTTTAAGCCGCTAATTGGAGGGCAAAGCTTCGATCTCACCCCCGAATTGCGATTTCGGGAAGACGCCCTGGAAGTATTGGTGGACTACCTGCAGGTGCTGCGAGCGCTGGCAACGAAAGATTATCTGAAAAATGTGGACAAGGCCACATTACAGTTGGGGGGTAGCCTGCGCAATTTGCTGGAAAGCTCCCAGCTTCTGCCCGAATCTCAGGAAACAAAAGTGACAGGCATCTTTGCGGCCCTGATGAATCAAATGGCGCGCGAGATTGTGAAACAGGAAACGCGCACCGCTCTCAAACAGGCCATGGATCTGGCGCAGGATGACATCGACAAATTGGTCGCTCTCATCGTTCAAAGCAATTTGAAAATCAAACTGACCATAGGGGTGATGTTGACACCGCTCATCAATCACGCCAATGAGGTGCGGCCGCAAGCGGGGACACTGCCCCGGCTGCCGTTTGATTTGGAATTTGCGGCCATTATTGCCGAAGCCGATGAAATCGAGGCCTCGTTGGATGCGGTGAACCGCGGCCTCGAAAAAATTCCGGCGGCGCATAAAGAAATTCGTCGCCATCTTGATAAAATTCAGAGCGCTTTCGATTCATTACAAGAGTTGGCGCGAGAGGCACGACGCGCCCAAAAATTTTATCGCAATTTGAAAGACTGATGAAAGGAACGATGATATGAGCCATGAATTAGCTGAAAAAACCGCAGGTTTGGCCTCTCGCATAAACAATCTGGCAGTTCTTCACTCCGGCAAGCACAGCCGCCAACTGCTCGAGCTGCAGGATCAATTGGCCCGGCTCACCCTTCTGGCCATCGTGCGGGAACTGAACGCTGAACACGAAGCCTATCAGGCAGCCATGGCTGGCATTCATCAAGCAATCGATTTGATTGGCGAAGCCGATAAGAAAATCAAAAAAATAACCGAAGTTATTAATGTGGTTGCGCAGACGATCAATGCCATCGAGCAGGCGCTGATGGATGCCGCGTTATAATAGGAATTCAAATTGGAGATAATTGTTTTTCACAAGCGAAGTTGGTCGCCTCTGCCGCGGGAGGAGGTGATCAAAGCCATCGAAAGAAAATATCCAATGCGGGTGCCGCTGGTGCTGGCAAAATGGTGGGGCGAAGGATTGCGAGAACAATATGGCGATCGGCTCCAAGAATTCGACCGTTTCCCTGAAGATGTGGGTTGGCTGTGGCTTCAGCCGTTGGATGTAAATACGATGGGATTATCCTGGAGTTTGCCTTCTTATCGTGCTTATGACAGCCAGGTGATTATCGATGATTGGGCGAAATTGGACGAGTTTATTGAAAAAATGCCGGATCCCGATAATGATTCCCAATTTGATGCGCTACATGTGCAGGCGGAAAAGCATCGGGCGGAGAATCGGTATGTGCTCTTTGCCTGGTGGCGACTTTTTTTCGAACGGCCCTGGGGACTGCGAGGCATGGAAAACCTGCTCATCGATTATTACGAGGCACCGGATAAAGTGCGCCGGCTTCACGATGCCCTGTGCAATTTATATATTGGCTACCTCGAACGAGCGGTTCGTGAATTGCGACCGGATGGTTTTTTCACCAGCGATGACCTTGGTCATCAAACTCAATCGATGATGAGCCCTCAGCTTTTCGATGAGTTTATCAAACCCTATTATATGCGGTTGGGGCAGGTGTTGCAGCGCCATTATCTCCATTGGTGGCTCCACAGTTGCGGCAATAACACTCCTCTGTTGCCGGCGTTAGTCCAGGCCGGCGTTTCGGTTTTTCATCCCGTTCAGAAGCATACCATGGATGAAATAGCTGTGGCGCAGGAATATGGTGATCGCCTGGCGTTCTTAGCTGGATTTGATGTCCAACAGACCTTGGTCGTAGGACATCCCGATGAGATTCGGGCAGAGGTTCGTTTTCTCATCGACACCTTCGATCGGCCCGACGGCGGTTTATGTCTGGCCGCAGGCAACGGTATCGTCAGCGGCACCCCATTTGAAAATATCGAGGCCTTTCTTGATGAAGCGATGCAATATGGAATGAAGCACCGAGCGCAATTTAGTGGCTGATTATCTTCTTTGTTGCTCAAATATCGCTGCACCTGACAATCGATTAATAATATTTGGGGAATGGGGCATAAGGGGTATTGCAAGTTACTTGCTATAATTTTACCATCTGCACCTTGCCTGAACATTTAACCTGCTTGCTATAGGAGGTCTGGTATGCGAAAACAAGCTCGGCTCGTTTTTTTGATTGGGCTGCTGCTATTGGCCTGCAAACAGGTTTTTTTGGATCAAGCAACTATTTCATCGCTAACTGTTCCAGAGACGCGCCATCACCAAGTGATCTATTTCGATAAGCGCTTCACTGTGGATGAATTCGGGCGATTGACGATTGCAACGCACAGCCTGCTTCAGGTTGGTGAGGATGTGAAATCTGCACCGGAATTATTTTATATTTTTGATGGCTCGGTAGAAAAACTTATCGATTTCCAGGCTAGAATTGCTCATGCCACTGGCGCTTCAAAAACCTATGATAAAAGTGATCTGCTGACCCAGGACCTATCTAATAAGCAAATCATCTCCGAACTTCAATTGAAATTTTTGCCGATTGCAGAAGCCTGCAGCCGTGGGGATCTGGTCGAGGTTTTCACGTTGCATGAGCAACGGTTGCCTCCATTGGGTATGCGATTTTCACTGGCTGAGATTAATAATGACGCGCATAATATCTCTTGTTCGATTCAACTTCCGGCTGCAGATAGCTTGCAGTTTCAAGTGAAAAATTGTAATGCTTCACCGAAAATTACTAGCCAAGGCCGGTCCAGGATCTATCAATTCACCTGGGATCACTACTCGCCGGTGATAAGCGACAATATTTTTGAAAAGAGGAATCGCGCTCCTGAAGTCTTGGCATCTATGCCCCGATACAACATCGATGCACCTCGCCGAACTATTTCTATTAGCAACTGGCGAGATTTTGGGAACTGGTATCTTGAACTGATTACGCCCAGGATAATACCAGATGACCAAGTTAAGCGACTGGCCAGTACCATTACTGCGGGCAAGATGACACCAAGAGCCAAAATGGATGCGATTTTTGAGTACTGCCAAAGGACAATTCGCTATGAACAGGTCTATCTTGAAAAAGGTGAAGTCGTTCCCAATACGATAACAAATGTTTTATCGCGGAAATTTGGCGATTGCAAAGATTATGCAGTAGCTATTTATGGGCTGGCTAGCAGCGTCGGATTGAACCCGCATTTAGCCCTGTGCTATCGCGGTAGAGGGCTGGAATTTTATCCTCAAATGGCCGTCAGTCAATTTAATCACATGCTGGTTCATTTTGAAGATAATGGAACCGACCTCTGGTATGATGCAACCAACCGGATTGGGCTACCCGGCATAACCACTATCGATTTGATGAACCAAACGGCGTTGGTATTAGAAAAAAATAATTCTCGTCTGATTAAAGTCTCAGAATGCCCAGCCAATAAGCTGGCAATCGATGGTCAGTTTAAATATAGCAACCGTGGGTTGGTGGGGGAATTAAAAATCTCGTTATTCGCCCAATATGCAATTGATCTATTTTATGCTGAAAACTATACTAATCGGGCTGAATTCATCAAAGTATTGGTAGAATGGCTGAACCGGAATATTAATAAAGAAATCATGGTGCAGTCGGTGGATTATCGCAAGGAGGCATTGTGTTTTATTGTTCAGATAAAATGCGAAATTCCAAATTCGGTTTTGGAAATCGATGGACTCAAATATCTCAGCTTGGCTCGCATTTTTAACCGCATGTTTCCCGGGCCTGATCAAAAAATGGACGCCAATAAGTTGTTTTATTTCCCATTTTACAATCGAGTCGATATTAATCTCAATTTGCTTAATCTCAGTCTATCGGATAGGCCTGCCAGCCAGCCCGGATTCCTATGGCACTACGATTATGAACTTCCCGCTGGCCCATTTGATGCCAATCAAAAAAGTATCTTCTTGACCAAATTTGAGGCGATCTCTCGAGAATTCCATCGAACCCAAAAATTTATTGAAAGGGAGGCTCTATGAAGGCGCATCGTTTATTTCTGATTTTGATCATCTCGGTAACAGTATCTTCCGCTCAAAAATTTGTGCGTAATTTGCCCAGTGAAAATTTGTGCCAGCAATTGACGCCGGAAAATTGCAAAAATGTGGATGCGGTCATCGTGCTCAAGGAGCAGAGCTTTCTGATTCGCGAAACAAACATCGAGTATCAGGGGCTTCTTCTCCATGGTCCGAGCACCACGCGCACGGTCATCATGATTGTTAAATTATTCAATGAGGCAGCGATAAAGCGTTATGGTTCTTTTGAGTATGTTTACCCGGAGTATTTTGGTCGCGACCTTCCGAATGGATTTGAGGTTAAGGCTCGCGTCATGAAGCCCGATCGAAAGATCAAGGTTCTGTCGAAAAACGAAATCAAAAACATCGTAGTTAGCGCCACCAGCGATGGCACACCGTTAGCCAGGAAAGTGCTATTTAAAATGCCGGATCTCGCACCAGGAGATATTCTGCAAATTGAATATCAATTCACTGAGGTTTTTGCTCGTTCATCGAGTGCGATTTTCTTTTATAATGACGAGGATTATGTGCTTTTTTCTAATCTTTATATCACCCTGCCTATGGAGGATAAAGCCAGATACATCAGCTTGCCAGAGGCCAGGATTGGCCAACCGATCATCCAGCAAATCAGCAAAGATTTTGGCGCGGGCAAAACGTATGTCTGGATGCTGCGTGATTTGAACGCCATTCCGGATGAACCTTACTCCAGGCCTTTTGCCGATCAATCACTTATCACCGCATTCATTGTGGAAAAGCAGGGCAAATATGGCAATTACCAGGGAGATTGGAATAGCATCGCTAAGAATTTTTATGAGAACTACTTAAATCAAGATGAAGTCAGCAGCGAACAACTTGAATCTCTGGGCTTTTTGGAAGATACCATTGCCGTCGCGATGGATTTTAATCAGGTTGATCGATTATATCGCTCATTAAGAAAAAATTTTATTCTGCGGGAATTCAGCTCGCTTTATCCTGCGAGCAAGGGGATTAAAAACATTTTTAAAGAAAGAAAGGCGGATGCCTCAGATCTAGCTTATATCATGTTCAAAATTTTGCAAAGATGGCAACAAGATGTTCATATCGTTTGGATTCGCGATCAGCGACAGGGCATGTATGAGGAAAGCATTCCGTCAGAATTGTGGTTTAACCGATTGGGCGTGCTGATCAACATTCAGGGACAGGAGAAGTTGTACGATTTTGACCCCTGCATTCCAACGCGATACGTTGTTCCCTGGTTTTTGCGGACGAGCCGCGTGGTAGAGATAACTGAAGGGGGAGGCATTCATAAACAATTAAAAATTCCAGCCGCAAGCGTTCAGGATAATCAATGCATCGAAGCTCATCATCTGCGATTCGATAGCAGCCTGGTTCTGAAGGATTCATTAAAGCTGTCCTATCGCGGCGCATTTGCAGAGAAATTCAGAGGCGAACATTATGGTGAGGATGAGCGCCAGATCGTTCAGAGTATCAAAAGTGATTTGCTGGCTTCGTGTTTTACCGTCGCAGAGACCACTTACGTGAACAACTTCTGGGACGACAATGAGGTGGAAATATTTTCCTGCGGTGTAGACCAAACCCAACCAGAATCTGTGGATAACTTTTTCGCTTTTAAATTAAAAAATAAGCTACTGGATGAGTTTAAAAACGCCATTTTTTCAACGGTCAGGCGCAGCGATATCATGTTCGATGGCCCATTCCAGATGAGGTTGACCTGGACTATTGCACTGCCGCCAGGGTATTTCATCAGCAGCAAAATAGACAAGCAGAAATTCGGGTTGGAAGGGAAAATGGCCTCCGAAATTAGCTTTCAATTGAATAAAAACGTGTTAGAGATTTCGGCCAACCTTAACTGCAGCGATCCCTACATTCCGTTGCGTCTATATCCGAAACTAATCCAATTGCTTGATGATTTGCTTAGGGAAATCAATCGGGATCTCGTTTTTAAACGCATCTGATCATGCCTTAGGGCAAATTTTCGGCAGCGATTTTTTCTTCCAAATATTGGGAAAAATAGCCCCGATAGCGCTGCCGCAAGTCGGGCAATCTCCAATCATGCTCAGTAATACGCTTGCGGCAGTTTGCCGCGCCACAGGAGCAATCCATTTCAAAGACGATGCTGCTGTCCGGCGATTCGGAAACCACCATCGCATAATCGAAAGTGATTTCCTCGTCTGGCTGAATGTCCCGCATGGCCACCAAAAAAATCTGGCCCTTAAAGCCCGCATTGGGATCGCAGCTATGGTTGAAAAAATCGGTATCTTCAGGTTCGCTCGCAGCTCGGGAACCAATGATGAAGCGTTCCTCGATCTGCATGGGATAATCCTGCATGTTTGCTGGTAGATCGTGAATTTCGTCTATATACATAATATCGCCGCCAAAGATCGCTAACCGTTCCCCCTTGTTGAGCCGACTTTTAGCGAAAATGCCTTTGCCGTGTTTGGGGGAAGGTCGAACCTCCAGGGCCGGATGCATCCAGCTACTCTTGAGACTCATTGATGTGATTCCTTTATTTTGACATTTTTCCAGGCTGAAAAACGATTCAGAAAAATGAGTGCTCGCTCAAATTGAGTAAGCGTTATATAATTCATATAAACCGATTTTTGTTTTGACATGATGGTGGCATAATACTGGAGCGGCACGGCAACATCTTCAAAAGTTGTCAGGCCAATTTTTATGAAATGTTCAAAACGATCTAAATAGTAAAATAAACCGTCGAAGCATTCTCGGATGAAAATCGATCTGCGGTCCTCATCCTGCATTTCAGGATCCAAGCTGCGCACCACATCATTTTGGGTAATCATCAACTTTTTGCGGCTGCCCACATCAAAACTTCTCCGTTCAAAATCGATCATCAGCAAAGCATTTCCTGCCGCCTCATCATCAAACATCTCTTCGATGATCTGCTTACCCATCTGCGCCTGTTTAAAACGCAGCTCTTTCTCTCGAATTTTTCGATTCAAAATGAGATTGTAGATAGCGATTGTTGCAGCCACAAATCCACCGATAATGGTGACGCTGGTGCCGATCAAGGAGATTATGTCCTTGACCATAGGATTGAGGCCACTGCCTACCGCAACCATATATGCCTCTTCTGTTTTTCTACCTAAAGCATTCGAGAGCCTTCCACATGCCGCCCACTAACTTCGATTGAGTAACTATGCACTCAAACGAATCATCACGGCCAATTCGGCTTCCGTTTCTCCACGAATGCCTCCATCCCTTCTTTCGCTTCGCCCGAAGCGACACACTGCACAAAGCCATCCCGCTCGATCGCCATCCCTTTGGCCTGATCCACTTCCAGGCCACGATTGATGACGCTCTTGGCAATCAGAACAGCCGCAGGACCTTTGGAAGCGATTTTTTGAGCCATGGCGATGGCATCGTTCAGCAAGTTTTCGGGCGCCACAACTTTATTAACCAATCCAATTCTGAACGCTGTTTGCGCATCGATGATATCGCCCGTAAAGATCAATTCTTTGGCAATTCCCTTACCGACCAGACGAGATAATCGCTGCGTGCCACCAAAACCTGGGATCACTCCCAGGTTCACTTCGGGCTGTCCGAACTTGGCATTTTCAGAAGCGATCCGAATATCGCACGCCATGGCCAGTTCACAGCCGCCGCCCAGCGCAAAACCATTGACCGCTGCAATCACGGGCTTATCCAGATTCTCGATGATATCAAATATCTTTTGCCCCAGGTTACTAAATTCCCTGGCATCGTTCTCAGTCATATCTTTCATCTGTTTGATATCAGCCCCAGCGATGAACGCCTTGCCTTCGCCTGTGAAGATTACAACTTTTATCTCATCATCATTATTTAATGCTGTCACCGCATCTCGGATTTCGCCCAGCGTTTCGATGTTGAGCGCATTCAACGATTCAGGCCGATTGATTTTGATAATGCCAATTGCATCGCTTCTTTCGATGACCAGATTCTTGAATTCCATGGGACCTCCCTCGATTATTGACCGTTATTATTTTCCGCTTCAAACTCAATTTCCAGGATTTCCTGCCCTGTATCCACCAGCTCGCCCTCTTTGAAATTCACTTTTTTGACCACCCCTTTCCGAGGCGCACGGACACTGTGTTCCATTTTCATTGCTTCAACGATGACCAGGTTCTGCTTGGCCGTCACCGTTTGATTTTCCTGTACAAAGATTTTCAAAATCTTCCCAGGCATTGGCGCATAAATGCCATGATCCGCTCCAGCAAGATGCTCGTCAGCTTGAAATGAGGTCTTCTCCTTCGTCTCAGGATGTTCCACCACCAGCGAGCGGCCATCCAGATGAATAAATGTTTTCTTCCCAGAATTGGCAAGATAAATCCGACGATGGCCTTGCGCTTCTTTCAGTAGCAGGCAATTGGGCGTCACCTGTTCTGCCTGCAGCTCAATAATTTGATCCCCAATCTTGACTTGATAGTGCTCGTTCTTTTTTTGAATTGAAAGAGAATAATTTTTTTTATCGATACTAAATTCCAGCTCCATAGCTCCTCTTATTTAGCATGTTTTATTCAAGGCCAACTGAATCCATTCCGATTCATCGGG
>JAPDQM010000041.1:0-29526 GCA_034505795.1 Candidatus Zhuqueibacterota bacterium | reverse complement strand
GCTAACGGGGCATTCATGCGATAAATCGATAAGCCAAAAAGGACCGCCAGCAAAATAAAGAACACGGAGGCCGTGCCGACGGGTGGCTTTTCAACGAATGTATTAGCGACCAGAATGGTAAAAGCCGCCACCACCAACACCAGCGTACACCAGGCGAAGATTAAAAACAGTTGCTTGCCCCTTCTGCCGATTTGCTGGTCGATCACCACGCCGATGGATTGCCCCTTGTGCCGAATCGATGCCACAATGGATGTCAAATCATGGACTGCGCCGATGAAAATGCTGCCGAGCACGATCCACAAGAACACTGGCACCCAACCGAAGACGGCAGCAGTGATGGGACCAACGATTGGTCCTGCGCCTGCTATGGAGGCGAAATGATGTCCCAATAGCACGGGCGCTTTGGCGGGAACATAATCGACATCATCTCGCATCGTATGGGCAGGTGTGGCCTGTTTCGGGTCGATGCCCAATTTTTTCGCCAGATAACTGCCGTAAAAAATATAGCCGATGATGAAGAGTACTGAGGCCACGACGAGCAGAAGAATAGCACTCATCTTTGAAATCTCCAGACAAATTCATTGTCTCAAGTCTGAGAATTGAATAGAAACCTAACGACTCAATTTATCCCAACGGATAAATAAAACCAACTGATAAAAGATTATTAAAAAATCCGTTGGCTTCATCTATCCGTTGGGGAAAATGTTTTTCATTTAAGTCAACAGTCCCAAATTTAAAATCAATTTCCCGAAGGCTTGCTAAAATCGACTTTAGGTGCTTCCTGAGCAGCCGCTGGGGCTTCAAAATAATTGCGCTTCTCAAAGCCCAGCATGCCAGCAAACAAAACCGTCGGAAAACTCTGGATCTTTTGGTTATAAACTCTGACCGTATCATTATAACGGCGTCGTTCGACCGCAATGCGGTTTTCAGTCCCCGCTAATTCATCCTGCAAGCGAATGAAATTTTCATTGGCTTTTAAGTTCGGATATTGCTCGACCACGACCAATAATCGAGCCAGCGCATTGGATAAATCGTTATTGGCTTTCATTGCCTCATCAGGGGTTCGTGCGCTTCCCACACTGGCACGCGCTCGCGTCACTTCGGTGAGCACTTCGCGTTCGTGGGCGGCATAGCCTTTCACGGTTTCCACCAGATTAGGGATTAGATCGTAGCGCCGCTGCAATACGTTTTGTACCTGAGCCCAGCTCGTATTTACATCTTCGCGCATTTTGACCAGTGTGTTATAACTTCCGATAATCGGTAATGCCAGCAAGAGAACCAATACTACCAGCACCGCAACCACAACCAGAGCCACAATACATCCTTTATTCATTTTTTTCCTCCTAGGAATTTAATTGATCCACCGCTCGAATTAGCTTACGAATTTGCTCAATGTAATTTTCGAACAACTCATTCAGTTGCAATGAACTCGATTTGATGTTATCCTCTTTGAATGTCAGAATTTTCTTAAACAATATTTCATCCAGATCAAAGACCTCAGCCGTTTTACTAAAAAGCTGATGCATCCGCGGCGGGATATCAACATGTTTTAAGTGGAGCAGAGCCGCAAAAATCGAAGCAAAGGCCGGAATAGAAGAACGAATCAGCGACTTGATCGCCTTTGCTCGGCCGCGGGTATTCAAATAACCCTCACGAAGATGCAACAATTTGCCTCGCAACTCCCGCTCGCACTGCAACCGCAAATATTCTGGCGCAATATGAATATCAGCCAGCACATCGCGACCATAAACGACTTGATAATGTTGTTTCATGGTCATAAACTCTATCGGGTAACTATCCAGAGCTGAATCGATATAGCTTTCGGTCAGGACCAGGGGAGTGGCGACGCGGCGTTTCTGCCATTTGGGAATCAATAGCAAGGCAGCGCGGAGGCGTTGGATTCCGGCCTCGCTGAGCACCACCAAAAAATTGATATCTGATTTTTTATAGATATATTCACCCCGTGCCGCACTTCCATAAAGAATGATAGCGATAAGATCTTCGCCATAGATATTTTTAAAATCATTGGTAAATTCTTCGAAGATTGTTTGTGGTTCCTTAGGAATTTTTGCCATGAAATGTCTCCCAAATATCTAATGAATTAGCACAGACCTGAATCTGCGGAATCAATCTCAAGAGTCATGTACCAAATTGCCTGCAGCCTCCAACCGCGAAAATAGATCAATCACTCAGTTAATAGCTTCTTCCAGCTCCGCCACCACCGCTCATGCCACCACCAAAGCCGCCGAAGCCGCCGCCAAAGCCACCTCCTCGACCGAAGCCACCCCAGTCGTCATGTCGACCTCCCCGTCCGCCGCCGGACATGGACATAAGAATCAACCAGGGCAAAATGCGTCCACGAGTAGCAATCATCAAAAAGATGAACAACAACAACAGAAACAGACCCGGAATGCGAGGGCTGCTGGGTCGTTCATGGTATGAGACTGCCGGCATATTCTGTTCGCCCGATAACTCGACTCCTTTTTCTTCGGCAATTTTTCGAGCGATGGCGGCTGTTGTCAGCAGATAGGCGCTCCCATAATCCCCGTTGCGCAGGTGAGGAATGGCGTAGTCATCCAGAATTTGGCCGGTTAGTCCATCGGTTAACACACCTTCCAGACCATAGCCCACTTCAATTTTGATCTTTCGTTCTTGAATGGCATTGAAAATCAACACACCGTTATCCTGCCCGCGTTTGCCAATGCCCCAGGCTTCAAATAGACGATTGGCATAATCCATATAATCTTCATCGCCAATAGATGTCATGGTAACCACTGCCATTTCAGCTTGCGTTTTCTGCTCGAGTTCTTGACAGATGGCGGTGATTTGAGCTTTGATCTCCGGTCGGATGACCTGCGCAAAGTCGTTGACATAGCCAACGGGTTGGGGAAATTGCTGCCCCTTCAGCATGGGCGCGACAATCATCAGCCATGCAATAATGTTCAACCCTATTGATTTATTTTTGATCATAAATTTATCGCATCCTTATTTGATATGAACTTTGAACGCAGGCTACATTCAACCCGTTCCACGGATAAAGAAAAAGGTTTCTGTTCACTTATTTAAGTGATAAAGAAACCTTTCCGGCGCTATAACCTAAATTTTTTCATTCCAATGCCCCATCTTAAATGAGTGCGTTTTTTTTGACTTTTTTCCATTTCCAGCCGAACAGAAATGAACCCAGTCGCCTGGACCACCGATGTTTGCTCATGGCTCGTTTCAGCTCGGGAAAGCGGCCGCGATCATATTGATTTTGGATATTCACTACCTGGTTCGAAGTTGCTGTTTCATTAAGTTTTTGAATGCGCCCCTCTAATGAGAATAACTCATCTGGGGTGCAGATACCTTTGTTTACCAGAACATGAACTATTGTTTCCGGCGAAATAACATCTGCATTGGGTACTATCTGCCAATTTAGCGCGGCATTTCTGTCTCCATCTGCAACTCGGTTCCTACTAAAATCTTGCCGTTTACCAGCGTTCATATTTTATTCCTCCTGCTGCAAATTCAAAGATGCCTTCGTGAACGTGTCATGGTTTGTTATTAGCGCCTTGCAATGCTTTAATCTGACTGGATAATACCCCTGTCTATCGCATCGGATTAAAGCGATCAACACGCCTCTGATTACCAAAACCAAATATAGGCGCTTTTTTCCTATTTTGCAAGATAAAAATTCTATTCTCACTAATTTTTAATTCCATGGGAGCCTTTAGCCTGTTTGAAAGAATGAATCGATAACTTTAGCAAAAATATTTAAGTTATCCAGCGCGGATGTTAATGTACTTTAATAATGTTTTTGTAAAAAATGCTTGACTATTTAGAAATTATATCGTATTTTAAAGCTCACCTCAACATCCAATAGATTCAGACGAACTCCGTTTTCGTTGCAATATCAACTGCATATATGCAATCAGATTGGCTGGTGCTCCAGCCCCTGCAACAACGAAGTCGTTCGTTTGAGATTATTCAACGCGACCAGGATTAGTGGTTCAACGACATTGTTGTTTGGATGCTTCCCAACTTTTTCCTGGCGCGATATCAGACAAGGTAAGCGAAGGAACTTCGCTTTTTCATTGTAAATAATTTAGTGGAGTCTCATCGTATGGTCAAATTGCTATTCGAATTGAATGCAGAAGGTCGAAAGGGTTATTCGCTGCCGAAGGTATCAGTTCCCGCAAAAGATGCATCAGCGCTCATTCCTGCCAAATTTCTTCGTAAACGACCCGCTCGGTTACCGCAGGTTAGTGAGAATGAAGTGGTTCGTCATTTCATTGCTCTATCGACATTGAATCATCATGTGGACAAGGGATTTTATCCGTTAGGCTCCTGCACCATGAAATATAATCCTAAAGTCAATGAAACCGTGGCCAATAGTTCGTGCCTACGAGATTTGCATCCGTTGCAAAGCCCCAAATTAGCGCAGGGTGCCCTGGCCTTGATGCATGAACTATCGGAATATCTCTGCGAAATTGCTGGCATGAAAGCCGTCAGCTTGCAACCCGCGGCTGGGGCTCATGGCGAATTGGTGGGCATTATGTTGATTCGGGCCTATCACGAACACCAGGGTGATGCCAGGCAGGAAATCCTGATACCTGACTCAGCTCATGGGACCAATCCCGCCAGCGTCACTGTCGCCGGGTACAAATCGGTCCAGATAAAATCCAATGAGAAGGGGCTGGTCGATCTGGAAGATTTAAAACGACATCTGAGCAAAAATACCGCCGCGCTGATGTTGACCAATCCCAATACCCTGGGTTTATTTGAGACTCAGTTGGCCAGCATAAAAAAGCTGTTGGATGAAGAGGGAGCGCTGATGTACATGGATGGTGCTAACCTCAATGCATTGCTGGGCATCGTTCGTCCTGGCGATGTGGGTATTGATGTGCTGCATTTTAATTTACATAAAACATTTTCAACTCCCCATGGCGGAGGTGGACCTGGAGCTGGTGCTGTTGGTGTATCTCAACGATTGGTCGATTTTTTGCCAGTACCACGAATTGTGAAAGCAGATGGTCAATTTAAATTGAGTGAGGATTTTCCGAAATCCATTGGCCGCGTCCACTCTTTTTATGGGAATTTTGGCGTGATGTTGCGGGCATATACGTATTTAAGAATGCTGGGAAGTGAAGGGTTGAAACGGGTGAGCGAGAACGCCATAATCAATGCCAATTATTTATTGAAATTGCTGGAGAATCATTTCCACGTACCATATCCTGGTCCCACCATGCATGAATTTGTGCTGTCAGGTTCACGGCAGAAAGAGGCTGGCGTGTCCACTGCGGATATGGCGAAACGAATTCTGGATTTTGGATTTCATGCGCCCACTGTTTATTTTCCTCTCATCGTCCGCGAAGCGATCATGATCGAACCAACCGAAACCGAGTCCAAAGAGACGTTGGATCAATTTGCGGCTTGCCTGGTGCAGATTGCTCACGAGGTGGAAACCAACCCGGAACTGGTAAAGCATGCGCCACATACCACGCCGATTTCTCGATTGGATGAAGTCCGAGCGGTCAAGCAACCTGACATCCGCTATCAATTCGATGTACAGGCTTGAGCACCAATCAGGTAAGCTTGGGCTACATAGGATCGTTAGATTCGCGCGTAATTATTGACATCAGGGATTGGCAACAATGGGAGTAATATTAGGCATGTTAGATAGAAATCCGGAACGATCGAGAATTTTAGTCGTTGATGATATTCAGTTAAATCGAAAATTGCTGAAAACCTATCTGGAGGGCGCTGGCTATGAGGTAATTCAGGCCGAAGATGGGTTGCAAGCCTTAACTAAAATTGAGGAGGACGGCCCCGATCTCGTTTTGTTGGACATCATGATGCCCAAAATGAATGGCTATCAGGTCTGTCGCCGGATTAAAGCTGAAGAACGAACTAATTTTCTTCCTGTGATCATGGTCACAGCATTAAATGAACTTGAGGATAAAATTAAGGGCATGGAAGCCGGCGCCGATGACTTCATCTGTAAGCCGTTCAACAAATTGGAACTGCTGGCTCGCGTCAAATCCTTATTGCGGATTAAGCAACTGCATGATGCATTGGAAGTGAAAATCAAAGAACTGGAAGCGACAAGGGAGCAATTGCGGCAGTTGGCTGTGACCGATGGATTGACTGAATTGTATAATTATCGTTACTTCAAGGAGCAACTGCATCAGGAAATTTCTCGTGCCCAACGGCACAAGTTGCATGTGTCCATTGCGATGATCGATATCGATTATTTTAAGCATTACAATGATACGCATGGCCATCCCGCCGGAGATGTGGTGCTCAAAAAGATCGCCCGGCTCCTGCATGATAACATCCGTCGCATCGATGTGGCTGCCAGATATGGCGGTGAAGAATTTGCCTTGATTCTGGTCGAAACGGATAAACAGGCTGCGGGCTTTGTGGCCAATAAGATTCGAAACCTGATCGAACAACATCGGTTTATCTATGAAGAGACGCAGCCCAATGGCAAATTGACGATTAGCATGGGCGTGGCGACGTTTCCCTACGATGGTCAAACGCCGGAGGAACTGGTCGCTCAGGCGGATCAACGGTTGTATCGGGCAAAAAAAGAGGGCCGGAATCGTGTCGTGTTGCAATAATCCTTAATGAATAAGGAACCATCAGAATGGCACTTCCATTTTTGAAAAAAGAAACGTTCTCGCGTAGATTGCTGTTGATCATCGGTGGGATTTCGCTCTTACCGTTGATTATCTGCCCGGCATTTTTGCTAAAGATTACGGGCCGATTTGACCTGCTGCGCGATGTGAGCATTATTTCTTTTCTGGTGACCTTTGCGCTATTGATCGTTCTGCTGGCAATTTTGGGTTCGTTGCATTTTTCGCGACAGATCAGCGAGCCGCTCAAACAATTTACCAGAAGTGCCACGGAAATCGCCCGGGGCAATTTCACGCATAAAATCCCGCTGGATTCTGATGACGAATTAGGTAAACTTGCCAAAATTTTTAATTTCATGACCACGGAACTACGGCGCCTCAATGACATGAATCTCAACAAGATTATCACTGAAAAGAGCAAAACCGAAACCATTATCAAGAATATCGCTGATGGCGTCATTGTAACGGATCCGGAAAACAAGGTGCTCATCGCCAATGCTGTGGCCGAAAGCTGGTTTGGTCTGCGAGAGGCGGATCTTATCAATCAGCCGCTGGAAAAGTTGGTTTATGAGCAGAAGCTTTTAAGCTTGATCAATAAGACCATCGTGGGTGGCAATCATGAAGATGATAAAGTTGAATTCATGATCAAGCCGGATAACAAACGCAAGTCGATCGTGGTCCAGGCCAAAGCGGCACGAGTGATCGATACCGAGGATAAACTCATTGGCATCGTGACCATTCTGCGTGACATTACCAGAGAAAAGGAGATCGATCGGCTGAAAACCGAATTGGTGTCCATGGTGGCACATGAGTTGCGATCCCCCCTTACCTCTATCGCTGGATTCAGTGAGTTACTGCTGGATACTGATGTTACCGAACAGCAGTCCAAAGAGTATGCTGAAATCATTCTAAAAGAATCGAATCGGTTAGGTGATTTGATCAATAAATTTTTGGATATTTCCCGCATCGAGTCGGGCAAGAGTCAAATGCATCGCACGCCGATCCATTTGGGCCAGGTGATCGAGAATGTGCTGCAAATGAATATGTACCTGGCAGAACGCAAGGGGATGCAACTGCACCTCAATATTCCGTCCGAACTGTCTCTCATTTGGGCTGACCGCGAAATGCTGGGCGAGGTCATTCTCAATCTATTTTCCAATGCTGTTAAATACAGTCCCGAAGGCAAAAATATCTATATCGATGTCCGCGATGAAGCGGCTGAGCAAGTTATTAGCGTGCGGGATGAGGGATATGGCATACCGGAGAAGTCGCTGGGCAAAATTTTTGAAAAATTCTATCGAGTCCCGGATAACGAGCAATATCAAGAGGTGAGAGGTTCCGGCTTAGGATTGGCGCTGGTCAAAGAAATTGTGGAATTGCATGATGGGACCATCTGGGTAGAGAGCCAGGTTGGCAAGGGATCTAATTTTACATTTTCGATTCCCAAAACCAATGGCGAACTTGCTGCCGCTTATGAGCTGCCGGAATCGGAATTGGATGATGAGGCTGAGCTTGAATCGGTTGAATCGCCTGCATGATGCGGCTTTGGCGATTAGCGAGGTGTGATTAATATTTTTTAGCTGGTATTTGTCATTTCAAATATGGGAACTTGACTGGCGGGTGCGAACATAGGGTTCATGAATGCTGTTCGTATCCTGCAAAGCCAGCAAGCTATTGCGGTGGAGGGGGATTTTTTATTTATGAATACTGTTGTTTTGGTTTCGCATGATGTTAGAATATTGAGCGATTGGAAATAGATCATCGAAAGTGAGGGATGCTATGCCGGTGGAGCAAAAGGCCAGTGTTTCTTTTCCCATCCGGGATCAAAAGAGTTTGCGTGATCTGGAGAATTTTATCAGCGATCATATTTATCGTAGCAGCCAGATTATCGCACCAGCGTTGCCAAGTCAACGCGCGACTCATAAAAAAACGATTCTGTTGATTGACGATGATCCAGACATGCTGGAGATCGGGCGCAAGATTATCGTTTCGGCAGGCTATCATTTTATTTCAGCCAACAGCGGTCAGGAGGGATTAGACTATATCCTGAAATATCGGCCTGATCTGATTCTCCTCGATTATAAGATGCCCGACATGAATGGTAACGAGGTGTTTCAGCGTCTGCTGACCAGTCAGCGCTATAAGCATCTGGCAGATACTCCGGTTATCATGATCACGGCGCAAACCGAATTCGATATCGATCGTACCGCCCTTTTCGAAATGGGCCTGGCTTCATTTCTCATCAAGCCATTCGGTAATCGTGAGTTGATCAATATTATCGACAATGTTTTTATTCTGCATCAGGTTCGCCAGAAAAACAAAGAACTGGAGCAAAAAATTCGGCGGACTGAATATAAGTACCAGGATCTGATCGAGAATGCCAATGATTTGATCTATACGTTGAATTTGAAAGGTGATTTTATTTTCATTAATCGGCGCTTGAGCACGCTGACGGGATTTGCTCGTGAAGATTGGATCGGCCGCAGCTTCTTCGACCTGGTAGCACCGGAAGACCGGGTCGAAGCCCGCAATAATTTCAACCTCACGCTGCGCGGCAAAGCGCGTATTTTCGAGATTCGCATGATCTGCCAGAGCAGCACTCCGCTGTTTCTTTCCATGAATATCAATCCGATCTTTGAAAAGGGCGAAGTGATGGGCGTGGTTGGCATTGCCCGGGATATCACGCAGCGCAAAAAGCTGGAGCAGGAAATCACTGAACTCAAAAATTTCAACGAGAGCATTATTCAGAGCATGGGCGCCGGATTGATCACTCTCGATCTAGAGCGCCGGATTACTTCCTTCAATAATGGGGCTGAGGAGGTGCTGGGTTGGAAAAATGATGAGGTGGTGGGCAAATTTCTGGATGAAGTTTTGCCGGTCGAGGAGAGTCGAAAATTGTTGCCAGATATAATTTCCCATACCCATTCATTATTGAATCGCGAAATTGAATTGACTCGCAAGAATGGCACGCGGGTTTATGTCGGTTACACCATTACCCCCAGGATCGATAATCACAATTTAAAAGTTGGCACCATAATTTCTTTTCGTGACATCTCCCAGATTAAGCAAATGCAGATGGAAGTGGTGCGGATGGATCGGCTGGCGTCGTTGGGCGTATTGGCATCGGGCATTGCGCATGAGGTTCGCAATCCCCTGGCTGGAATCAAAACTATGGCGCAGACACTGGAGGAGGAAATCGACAAAGGTGATCCGCGGCAGGAGTATCTGTCCCGGATCATTCGCCAGGTCAATCGCTTGGATGAATTGTTGCGGGCACTCTTTTCCTACGCCAAGCCGAGGCAGCCGGTTCGGAAGCCGCATCAATTAGCAGATATTCTGAAGGAAGCTGAGATTTTGGTTGAGGACCGCCTCAAAAAGAAAAAAATAAATTATAAGAAGAACCTACCGTCCAATTTGCCGGCGGTGTTTGTGGATTCGCATCAGATTCAACAGGTGTTTATCAATCTTATTTTGAACGCCATTGAAGCCATGTCCGATGGGGGCACTCTGGAATTGAACACACGAGCGGTGGAGACGATCATCTATGCTCGTGATCGCCGAAAACGAGCTTTTAACGCGCCCAATAAAGAGTCGTTATATGTGGAAGTGACGTTGCGCGACACCGGGGTTGGTATTAAGCCAGAGTTGCTCCATGTGATTTTCGATCCATTTTTTACTACCAAGCCCCAGGGCACGGGACTGGGGTTATCCATTGTTTATCGCATCATTGAAGAGCACAATGGCGAAATACGAGTGGACAGTAAGGTAGGTGAGGGGACGACGTTTACATTACTATTGCCTACGGAGGAATAGCATTTCATGAAAGAACGAATTTTGATTGTGGATGATGAAGAGGTTTTAACGTTAGGATATTCCAAATGTCTTCAAAAAGTTGGATATGAAGTGAAAACAGCTAATAGCGGTGAAGATGCGCTCGAAATGTTGCAAAAAGAGCTGTTCGATCTGGTGCTGCTGGATATTCGCCTGCCCCAGATGTCGGGGCTGGAGGTCTTGGAAAAAGCGCTGGCGATTGATCCCAACCTCATTGTGATTATGATTACGGCTCATGGTTCGGTACAATCCGCTGTGGATGCGATGAAAAAAGGAGCTTATGATTATTTAATGAAGAATTTCGATCATGATGAATTGCGACAGGCGGTGAGAAAAGCACTGGACTTATATAAATTGAAGCGCGAAGTATCGCAGTTAAAAGAAAATGAGCGTCGCAATTATCCCGATATTGCCATTTTTGGCAATAGTCCCAAAATCAAAGCTGTGAAAGACCTGATTAAGGTCGTAGCCCGCACTCCCAAGACATCGGTGCTCATTCAGGGTGAAAGCGGTACCGGCAAAGAACTGGTGGCAAAAGCGATTCATAATCTAAGCGCTCGGGTAGATAAGCCGCTTATTGCAATCAATTGCAGCGCCATTCCCGAGAACCTGATGGAAAGTGAACTATTTGGCTATGAGAAAGGTGCATTCACGGATGCCAAGGCATTAAAAAAAGGCGTTTTTGAATTGGCACATGGTGGCACCCTTTTTCTGGATGAGATTTCCAGCATGAAACTTTCCCTGCAACCCAAATTGTTGCGGGTCTTGGAAACGCATACCTTTCGGCGCATCGGTGGCATGGGCGACATCAAGATCGATGTTCGCATCCTCGCGGCAACCAATCAAGATTTGAAGGAGTGTGTGGATAATGGCACGTTTCGGGAAGATCTCTATTATCGCTTAAAGGTGATGGTTATCAATCTGCCTCCGCTGCGAGAGCGACCGGAAGATATTTTGCCTATGGCCAAACTGTTTATCGAACAGAACAACAAAGATTTTGGTAAATCGATTCTGGGCATATCGCGCGAAGCCGAGCAATGGCTTCTCAATTACGATTGGCCCGGGAATGTTCGTGAACTGAAAAATGTCATCGAGCGTGCGGTGATTCTCTGCCAAGATGATACCATCACTGAAGAACATCTGCCAGTAGAATTGCAAGTGGCTGCCGAGGAGGAGCCCCGAGGAGGAATCACTCCCTCTGTGCCTGGGGAGTCATTGTCACTGCAGGATATTGAGCGGAAACATATCCTGGAAATTTTGGAAAAATTCGATGGCAATAAATCCAAGGCAGCTCGTGTGCTGAATATCTCGCGTTCAACCCTTCGAGAAAAACTGAAACAATACGGCATTCCTTGATCATAATCCGACCGCACCACCCTGGCCTAACGGTTCTATTCAGAGATCCCGAGCACCAATTCTTTGGTTGATCGTTCCCGTCAATCGGAGGAAAATATAGCTTTATAATATCTCTGGTGCAACAGAGATTTTGCTGCGTAGGGCAATCGCCAGGGCGGTGGCTGCGAGAAAGCGAGGCCATAATTGGCTTCGTTGTAGTTTCACAATTGTTTTTGGACGGGCTTATCTTTCAAAAATGTCTTGTGGCCGGGATGCTTGTTATCGGCTGATGTCTCTTTGTTAGCGATTGGTTGATTATTCTAGCCAGGAAAACTGCGCCATACGACTTCTTTTTCCCATCTGACAGCGCTTATGATCAAAATTCGATCACTTCGGACTATTCTTTGCGCTGAAAAATAGCTTGCAACGATCTTCTCAATGCGAAGGCTGCTCAAAAGGTGGAGGCCTAATTCATTTAAAAATTTGTAGCTAACTTTGATGGTTTACAGGCGAGTGCTGGGATGAGCAACTGGAGATGAAATTGCTCTAGTGGCATGGTATTTGCGTGAATGATCAATTGAAGAGCAGATGGTTCAATCGTGCTGCGACGAAATGGTCTGATCAAATCCAGATCATAATTCATTGATTGAGCTCTTTGAGGCATCATCGACGATCCACTCTTCGGCCAAATAACGACACTCAGCTTTAAGATGGGGGCCGGCTGATAATCGGAAACAAGATGGAAATGCCTGTCGAATCACAAAGGGGAAAAATATGGCGGCAACTGCAAAGCGCATTTTGATTGTAGATGATGAAGAGGACATGACCTGGAGCATTGCGCGAAGTTTGCGCAAGCAAAACGAGCATTACGAAATAATCTGTGTCAATTCCAGCGAAGAGGCGGTTGAGGTACTGAAGCGTCTGCGGCTGGACCTGGTTATTACGGATGTTCGGATGCCTGATCATAATGGTTATCAATTGCTGAAGGTGATCAACCAATTTCAGCCGGACCTCAGAGTCATCATCATGAGTGCCTGGCAGGATGCCGAACTCAATGAGATATTAAGCCAGCGCTCGGGAATTTGTTTCATCGAAAAGCCATTCGATATCAATACCCTGAAGCACGCGATCCGGGAGGCATTTCAAAACAGCGGCCGTTTTGTTCACGGTCGGTTGATTGATATGAGTCTGGCCGACATCATCCGGCGCAATTGCCAGAACAAAATGAATGGCTATGTGCACATTACGAATGGCAAAGAAAAGGGAGTGATCTATTTCCGCGGTGGGGAACTGGTTCATGCTCAGGTAGGCAATCTCGAGGGGGAAAACGCTCTGCTCAATGCATTAAATTGGAATGATAGTCGATACGCAACAGTACTTGCGCCATTCTCAATCAAAAAATCAATTCACCAGGATTGGAAAACCCTGCTTCAGCGATCGCCCTCAACCCATTAAGCCCAAGATATTGTTGTTGCCGCAATTGAAATCTTCCTACGGCGGCTAACTACCTGCCCGTGCTACTGCTATGAATGGTAGCAAAGATATAAATGTCTGGTGATGAGTGCATCAAGTCGGAACAGGTGCATCATCGTTGGGCACTAAAATTTGGCCTTGCGCGGCAAATTTGCATTAAAAATCTATCTGATTACTCATGCGCAAAATAGTGCCGGTCCAAGGTGGATGGATTGATGAACCACTTGAATATGAGCTTCCAGTTGGCTATTTGTTTTTTCAATAGACGTCAGTAACAAGTTGGTTAGAATTTTTGGAGCGCAGAAAAAGCGATAAAAACTAATGAGTTATTAAACGACCTAAATTTGACAAAGCGGTTCTCTCGAAATAAAAGTTATCGTTTGCCAGGTCGAACTGGATGTGCCAGCGATAACTTTTTTATTTCTGAGCTGGGCATTAGCTGGAGGCTGGTGTAGGCAAGCGGCTATCGCGGTTGTCGTCAGATAGTTTTGGCGTTAAATTTGTAACGTCATCATCAAAACAGCGCGGTCAGCAGCGGATCAGAAACAAGGTGATTGAAGGGTTGGATTCCATTGCAATTTCGAATGCTATGGGATGTCACATAGTTCAATCTATTCGTGACGTAGCTGCTAATTGACCGCCAGGAATTGACCAGATGAATGTTAGCAATTAGAGAAGAATTTTGGGGCGGGGGTTCAAAGAGGCGAGTGTTTAAGATCACTTGATGAAACTGGGTGAACCATAGTAGCAGGAGGATGGCGGGATGATCCTATTTGAACAACAACGCAAAGTCATCAAGACAATTTTGCTGCTGGTCTTGATTCTGGCAATTTTTATTACTACCGTGAGCTTTTCGCATCGGATAAGTTCACTTGATGAAACCAATTCCAAGCTTCGTGACATTGAAAATGGTGTTGCTCACATCCGGGCGACAGTGAATTTGAACAATCTGTATCAGCTTTCGGTTCAGCGAGTCATCAAGATCATCGAGCAATATAACCCTTACATGCCGGTGACGGAAAAATACCAGATTGCCGAAGAAATTGTCAAAATGAGCATGAAATATTCCAATCTGAATGTTGATCTAATTTGCGCCACGATCACTCACGAAAGTGCGCTTACCTGGCAAAAAGATATTGTTTCCCGCGCTGGCGCCATGGGGCTAATGCAGATTATGCCGCAGACCGGCGAGATTTTGGCCCGAGAGGAGGGAATTCCCTGGACCTATCCACAGGCGGTTCTGTTTAATCCCATCTATAACATTCGGCTGGGATGCCGGTACCTCTCCACTCTGATCGATATGTATGAAGTCGATGGCGGCCTGGCAGCTTACAACGGTGGTGAAAAGCGGGCGGCACTCTGGCTAAAACACCGGAGCTATAAAACGGATTGGAGTATTTTGTGGGAAGAAACCAGAACCTATGTCCCGGCAGTACTGCGCTTGTATGAAAAATTCCAGCAGGAAACCGGAGTGATATAGGAACAGCCATTCATGAGGAGGATTCAGCGGCAATCTGGTAGGACTGATGTAATCGACGAAAGTGTGTGGCAGCGCCTTGTGCGAACGTAAGACGCGACAGTAATCGACTGCGCTGCGAGAGCTTGTCCCGGCAATCTTTCTGATCGTGACTGTGAATGAATTGGCGACAGTGGTATTATTTACAATTATCAACTGCTAATAGATTCGATGGCGTGAAACTCGTTGTTGAGAATATTGACCTATGAATGACTGCAAACCCGTCAACGATGTTTATCAGGAGATCATCAATCGGTTTTTCCATCCGCAGAGTTATTTTTTTATCTGCTTGCGGTATTATTTGGAAAATCTGTCGTTGATTCGGCAGGGCGTTACTGCAGCAACGTCTCGTTTGCTGGTTCAGTTCATTGAATTTCTGAGCCAATCAAATCCGCCGGCACAAGCCTTACAAGAGATAAGCCACCTGTCGGGTTTTGATCGCCTTTACGACGACATCGAACAGCAATTGGAGCAGATGAATTTTCGATCGCTGTTGCCGTCACAACTTCGAAAAACGATCCAGGAATTGGCGCGAACCACCCTTAATCGTCTGGTTGAAATTCTTGCTACAAATCAGTCCGCCTGCCAGAACTTGACCAGTTATCTGGAAATTCGATTGAAATTGCAAGCGCTATTGGCGGGCGTCGGGTCGGCCCAACCTCTGCTACCCTTCGCTCCGGTGCTGGATATGTCGGAGCAGGATGCCCAGCCAGAATTTGCCACCCCCAGTGGAACGGCTGTGGTTACTCCGCCGTCGCGAACGATGCCCAGTGCAACCGATCCCCCCAGCACAGATGATTCTTTGGCGCGATTCAAGCAGGAAGTTGCCCGGCTGCTGAAGCCGTTCGTTATTTACTCAGCGGATGCTGCCACGCAACATCACTTCATCCAACGGGCGCAGGAGTGCTTTGAGGAAATTGAAGACCTGGCCATGTATCATGGATTTGAAGAGGTTGAAGCGATTGCTGGAAAAGTTGCTCGGATGATGGAACTGGTACAGGAACACAAAATGCCATTGGATTCGCAGGCGATTGGCTTTTTTTATGATGCGAAAGCGGCCATTGAGAAAACCGTTTTTCATCAACGTTCCATCGATAATCTCAAAGAGAGCTTGACCAGCATGGATAGTTATTTGTTGAGCCTGGAGCAGCATGCATCGCCGGGCAACCAACAGTTGAACGAATCGCCTGCTGCTGTAGAGCTGGGGCGTCAGATCACTGTTTCTCGGGCCATTGGCAGCATTGAAAAATCGCTGCCGAGAGACGAGGTCGAAGGAACGATCCCCGATCGCTTGCCGAACATCACCAATTCATTGGCCAATGATTATCGCGGTGAAGATGATATGATGCCGCTGCCAGCGGTGGCTGGCGAGGTGTCGGATGTGGCGGTGAGCGAGATTCGCCTCGGGGAGCTGATCGATCACACAGGCGGCAATGGGGGATTCTCAGGTGATACGCTGATGGTCATGTCGACAGATCATTCAGGGACAACATTAGCGCAACACAAGGCTGAGACCGTGCCAGAAGAGCTGCCGCGTAATGGTTGCGATCAATTTTATAGTACCATTTTTATCCAAGAAGCTGCTCGCTATTTCCGGCTCATTGCGCAGGCTACCAATCAATTAAAAGGCGAGGGAAATGCGCAAATGTACCTGGAAGATATTGAGTTGGCCAGTTCGGCAATCAAACAGTTGGCGCAAAAATTTGGTCTTGAAAAAATCGCCTTGTTGCCAGAAATTATCGAGGCCATAAGCTGGCAGGCCAATCGATCCAATGTGCGAGTTTCGCTGCCGGCGCTGGAGTTCATCGAAGCAGGTATTTCCCTCTTACAAGCATTTGATCCTCAGGATGCCGCTCACAACTTGCAATTTGATCAGATTCTTTCTTCGCTAAAAGAATATTATGCAAAAACCTTCGCCTCAAATAAGACTGCGGCAACTGTTTAAAGTCAGCTCGCAACTGAGCTGTGCACCAGTGATCTTTTGCCGTCCGGCAAACAGAGGCAACTGTACGATGCTATCGAAAATCTAACAATATATCTTAAAATAACTTTTCTCATTTCAAACGACTTGAGTGTAATATATAATCTGAAAATTAGGCAAATGGATGGGCAACGATACTGAACTTAGCACGAGGCAAAACATGTCAAAGAAGGATTCCGATCTCAAAGCAAAAGATGAAGAACTCCAGAGTATATTAAATGAGCACCGGACGATCATTCGAGTGGTTGGGACCGGAGGGGCTGGCAATAATACCATTTCGCACCTGAAAGATGTGGGGATCAATGGGGTCGAGACCGTTGCGGTGAATACCGATGCCCAGGCATTGTTGTTCAGCCGAGCCGATGATAAAATTCTCATTGGGAAAAATATCTCTCACGGGTTGGGAGCCGGCAGCGATCCGAATATTGGGGAGCAGTCGGCTAGAGAAAGCGAGGAAGAGATTCGCAAGAGTTTGGAAGGCAGCGACCTGGTGTTCATCACCTGCGGTTTGGGCGGCGGCACTGGTACTGGCTCAGCGCCGGTGATTGCCGAAATCGCTCGCAGCCTGAATGCGCTGACGATTTCTGTAATTACCCTGCCTTTTAATGAAGAGGGGACTGCCCGACAGGACAATGCCGTTAAAGGACTGGAACGTTTGCGCGAAAATTCGGATACAGTGATTGTGGTTCAAAATAATCGATTGTTGGATTTGGTACCAGATCTGCCATTGAATGCTGCCTTCAAAGTAGCAGATGAGATTTTGGTCAATGCCGTTAAGGGGATTACCGAATTGGTCACGGAACGAGGATTGATCAATCTGGACTTTTCCGATATCAAGTCGATCATGAAAGATGGTGACACGGCTATGATTGGCATTGGTGAAAGCGATGCTGAAAACAAGGCCATCGATGCGGTCCAAAAAGCCATCGAGAATCCGTTGCTGGATGTAGATATTACTGGCGCCAAAAGTGCTCTGGTGAATATTACGGGGGACGAAAGCATGTCCATCGGCGAAGCCCGTAGCGTAATGGTGGCAATTGCTCAAAAGCTCGATCCCGGGGCCAAGATTATTTGGGGGGCTCGTATCGATCAGGAGATGAAGGGGAAGATGCGCGTGTTGCTCATTGCTACTGGCACCAGAGGGCACCGCCTGCGCGGCAAGGCCGAGGCGGATCTCATTCATGTCGATGCCGAACCGTTGGCCTCTGAGGCAACTCCGCCCACGGCAGAGCCAGAGCCAGTAGCGGAAGAAGCGCAACCAATTTTTGATATTAAAGAGACCGAAACGTATACTGCGATGGCGGCACCAAAATCGACAACGCCGCAAGCCCCGCCCGCACCGCCGGTTCGTTCGCAGAAGATATTCGATCAAATTTTCGCCGAAGAGGTTAAGGGAGACCTGGATATTTTAAAAGAGTCGTTGTCGAAAATTGACCTACGCCGGCCAGATGAAAAGATATTCCGCAATGTCAAAAATGCCTGCGTGGCACTGCAAAATTCGGCGCAGCTTTTTGCCAATGACAAAATCGAAGAATTTACCATTTTTATCGGTGAGTTGTTTGAGGAAATCCTCACCCGGAAAATCCGGCTCACCCAGGCGTTTATCCCGTATCTTCATGCTATCCCGAAGATATTGGATGGTCTGATTAGCAACGACAACAACGCCACCAAAGATGCCCAGACGATCATTGAGAAGCTTACCATTCTTATCGATCAGCAGGATAATAAGCCCAAGTCGAAGCCCAAGGAGGTTAATAAACCGGAATCGCCAAATATCATCAAAGATGAGCTGCGGGTCGAGGTGACGGATCTTAAAAGCAAGGTGCGGCTGGATGTCAATTAGTTATGTTTGATCGGCCCATTGGCGCTAATGGAGCGCCACAGGACATCAGTCACCAAAAGATTAGTGCATCGAAACTTGCCTGAAACTTTGGTTGCATCGCTTCACGCACAGAAAGATGGAAGATTGTCATTACAAAAGGAGGTATTTCAACTTTCATCAAATTGGTGATGGTTGGTTCTGGCCATTTGGCACGCTTTCTTACGTTTCCACATCCAACAAATTCACTTTATAATGTTACATTTCGGTGCAAGTCTCCTCTCAGAAACCCAATGCGCTGCTGCGGCCCCCGCGTTGCTCGTATTTCAAATCTCGGAGCTGCGGCGCCTTGACATTGATCCGTAAATAGTAGGATTTCCCACCAATTCCCGAGGGCCGCCAGGTGAGCATTGCTTCCCAACAATGCAGATCACGATAAACTGTGATCGACTGGCTGACAATTCGCTTAGTTTCCAGGTCCAGATGCGCCACGTAGTTGATCTTCCAATTTTTGGTCAATTGCACTTCCATGTTGCTAATATCGAGGTAAAAATTTTTGCTCGGCTTGAGTGGATTGTATTTGTTGAGTGTAAAACTGAACGACAAAGAAGTTCGCCAGGGAATATCCAGACCCGAGTAACGGTCGTTGATTTCGAAGCGATTGCCGCCTGGACGATACAATCGATCATAATAAACCTGCTCGGCAACAGGCTCCCCAGTGGCTTCATCGATGAAGACCTGGGACGCGGTCTCAGCTTTTGTATCACCGGCTGCGGCTTTGCGCTGTCCTTGCAAGCTCAACGAAGCGGATAGGTTGAAGTTGACCAATCGGAGAACCTCGCCCTTCTTCAAAGCTTCGCTATCCATAACCAGCAATTCATTCAGCAGTCCCCGGGTAGCATCGTATTTGTAAAAACTATGGCTGGCGCTCATATTCACATTCAGATTGCGAATGGGCGATGCGCGGAACGATGAGGTTAAATTCGAAAGTTTATTTTTTTCAGCTTTGAAATTATATGCCGAATTGAAGTTTAAGGTGAATAGATCGAGTTTTTTGGCTTTTTCATCATCACCAGTTTTCATCTGGAACAGATTGGCCAGGCTAAACGACAGGCTCTTCTGTCCGCCTGAAGAGACTCCATCGATGATTCTTGGCGCTGTGATCCTTCTGCCTGTCGTGTCGATAAAGATATCAACATAGCCCCAGCCTGGATCGGAAAAGTCTGGCTGGTATATAAAGGAGATATTGGGTGTTACTACATGTCGGATAGCTTGAACGTTACCAATATGGGGTGCAAACATGCCATAGATCTTGGTGGTGGCATTCAGGCTATAAGAAAACGTGCGCCGTGTGGCAAAGCCTTGAACCGTGTCCTTCTCAACTTTATTTAATTGGCGATCGAAATTGTTCTTTAAATATCGATCATACCATCGTTCATCGTACTGGAAATTTTGGCCCATGGTAAGCCAACCAAAAATTTTATCCGGGATATTCATGCTTAAGCTGGCGCTGTGATTCACATAGCGATTGGTCGTCTCGGTATATTTGCGGCCATCAGGATATTTTCCCCCGCGCGAAGTGCTGTTATTGAGATTAGAGCTATAAGAAAAATAGATCGCCTCACGCCAGGATTTTTCAGTGGTCGCTGATTGGGATTTAAATGCGTTGGTGCTAGCGGAATTGCTACGGCTTCTGCCAAATAGCGGACGACTATTCATGGAAAAGCGCATCTGGGGCAGGGTGCGCGAGACCTGCCCGCTTTGAATATCGATTTGCTGCGACAAATTGGCACTGAATGAGAAGCCTCGCTCGGGCCAATTCTTCGAAAAAGTAGCATCGGAGCGAATGTTCCGATTGAGTCGCATGTCCAGATTCGAGCTAAAGTCTTTGTAGTAATTCTTATCGCTCACAAATTGGCCGCGAATGCCAAAGCTGCTGGTCGGATCGATAGTTTGATTGTGATTAATGTACAAATCCCATCGTCGCTCCTGGGCACCGGAAACGAAATTTTTCCTGGTAAATGACCCGGAAATACTGCCATTTAGCAAATAGCGAATGTTATAATCCAGATCACCGTGCAAAATCCAGCCAGCACGATCGAAATAGTCGACCTTGACACTGGTGTCAAAATAGTCGCTGGGCGCCCAATAGTAGCCGAGACCGCGAAGGAAGCGACCCTCGCGATAGCTTTCGCCGTACGTGGGAATGGTGATGCCGGAATGGCGGCCTTTTTTATTGGGAAATACAGCAAACGGCAGAGCCGCGACTGGGATATGACCAAAGTACATCACTACGGGCTTGGCAATCACTTTGTCGTTGAGAATAACCTTAATGCGTCGGCTCTGGAAATGATAATGCGGCGACTCCTCGCGGTCACAACTGGTGAAATAGCCGTTGGAGATATTGATGATTTCCCGTGTGATCTTTTTCATATTCTGGCCAGAGTAATACCCACCTTCAAATTCGGTGCGTCCCTGGATCACCCGCCCTTTTTCGGTTTTGTAGTTGTAAATCATCTGGAAGCCGTTCATCACGTCACCGGCATCGGAGAGGGTAGGTAAGCCACGCCACCGGATGGTCATTGTCGAATCTCCGGGATTCCTCGACTTAACATATAACGTCTCCGGAACTCCCTCAGCCGTGATCAGGTGCGTATCCCAGTCCACGGTGATTTTCTCCGCGGTCAGGTGCATGGTCTTGTACTTGACGTCGGCTTGCCCTGTCAGGATGATTTTTTTTTCAGGCACTCGAAAATCCACAATGGCCGCATTGTAATTGAGAATGGTATCGATGCCTACGGAGGCGGGTTTGATGGTTCTCATCGAATCGATCCGAATGGCAGCAGTGTCAGGTGGGAGCGAATCGGAATGTACGGACACGATCGCGGGCTGATCTTGAAAAAGGAGCGGTTGGCGATGTGTTTCCGATGCAAAAGCCATTTCCCCAACAAAGAGCGCGGCAGATAAGAGCACGCAATAGCTCCAAATATAAATTTTGTGTTTAGATACCTCGTCAATCATATACAACCACGAAAAGTACTTTTTCACATCCAAAACCGATCACTAACCCCGCCGGGAAAAAGCTGCTATCGATTCATTTCGCCAAATTGAGCCAGTTCTGGTCTCGATCAGCTTCCATCGACAAGCCATCATTTTCACTGCTGCCCAATCACAAAGTTCCTATGGTTCATGAGCCCAAGCTTGAGAAACGGGGGCAATACCTTGCGCCATAATTTAATTGGTGATTCTCAAGGTTTTCTCCCTCCGGCCAGCAAGTTCATTCTGCCGCTGCTGAAAAAATCTGGTTTGAATGCTGCCTGGCGCAGATTCAATCTCTGGATCGCCGTTTGCTCCATAAGCGATTCAAGCGTTCCCGCAATGTTTTCTCAAAACCGATGTCTGTCGGCTGATAATAGATCTTATCGCGCTGGGCAGGCGGCAAATAGTCCTCCTCGACAAAATGCTCGGGATAGTCATGTGGGTATTTATAGTCCCGGCCATAACCCTCCTTTTTCATCAACGCAGTTGGGGCATTGCGCAGATGCAGTGGGACCGGCTCGGGCGGAGATTGCTGGACATCTGCCATTGCCGCGTTGATGGCGAGGTAGGCGGCATTGCTTTTGGGTACCGAGGCCAGATAGGTGGCGGCCTGCGCTAAAATGATCTGTGCTTCGGGCATGCCAACATAATCTACTGCTGTAAATGCTGCAGTAGCAATGGCCAATGCCTGGGGATGCGCATTGCCAATATCTTCGGCCGCCAGAATGATCAGCCGCCGGGCAATAAATTTGGGATCTTCCCCACCAGCCAGCATCCGAGCCATCCAATATACGGCCGCATCGGGATCGCTGCCCCGAATGCTTTTGATGAATGCGGAAATGGTATCGTAATGATAATCACCTTTTTTGTCATAGATCGCTGTGCGCTGTTGCAATACTTCTTCAATGAGCGCAACAGCGATCATGCGCCTGCCCTGTGAATCCAGAGGCGTCAATTGTGCAGCCAGTTCAATGGCGTTTAAAGCGATACGAGCATCGCCGCCAGCAAAATGGATCAGTAGCTGACGGCTCGCATCGTTTAGCTGTACGTGTTGTTCTTTCAAAACCGCGTCTTCCGCAATGGCCAGATCGATGATCCGCCCGATCTCTTCATCGGTTAGGGGATTTAGCGTGTAGACCCGACAGCGCGACAGCAACGGTGCGATCACCTCAAAGGACGGATTTTCGGTAGTCGCACCAATCAGCAGGATCGTGCCATCTTCTACTGAATGCAGCAAAGCATCCTGTTGCGCTTTATTGAATCGATGGATTTCGTCAATGAACAGAATGGAGCGCTTGCCCAGGCGCTGGCGATTGAATTCGGCCTTTTCGATCACTTTCCGGACATCGGCCACGCCGGCGGTGACCGCACTCAAGGCATAAAATTCAGACCGGGTTTCGTTAGCAATAATTCGAGCGAGGCTCGTTTTGCCCACGCCCGGCGGTCCCCAAAAAATCATGGAGATTAGACGATCTTGTTCAATTGCCTGGCGAAGAACTTTCCCGGGGGCCACCAGATGAGCTTGACCGACAAACTGCTCCAGGGTTCGGGGCCGCATCCGTTCGGCTAAGGGCGCCACCACGGCGTTTGCCTGAGGCGATTCCTGAGCTTTAAAAAGCTCCATGTTATCCATAGCTGATGGGTCTGACATTGCATTTCTCAGTGTCGAATTTTTGGTGAAACCATCATGGGGATTGCCGCCGGGAAAACAAATTTGGGCTAATGCCAACGATAACGCTACGGCTGCCAAATGGTGCCACCATTTTCATTTTTTATAAATCGTAGTACAATGTTATTTCATAAGGATGAGGTCGACTCCGGACCTCATTAAATTCTTTGATATATTTGTGATCGATCCAGGTCTCGATCAGTTGCTCTGAAAAAATATCGCCAGCCAGAAGAAACTCATGATCTTTTGCCAGGGCATCCAACGCCTCCTTCAATGAGGTGGGCAGCGATTTGATCTTTTTCAACTTTGATTTTGGCAATTCAAAAATGTTGATATCATAAGGACCAAAGCCGTTTTTCATGGGGTCGATTTGCTGTTGAATGCCATCAAGACCGGCCATAAGCAAGGCAGAAATGGCCAGATAAATATTGCAGGTAGCATCAGGTGGGCGAAATTCAAACCGTTTGGTGGCCGCAGTGGTCGCATATTTGGGAATGCGAATGGCTGCGCTCCGATTGGCCAGCCCGAAAATGGCTTTCACAGGAGCTTCGAAACCGGGTACCAGCCGTTTATAGGAATTGGTGCTGGGATTGGTAAATGCTAACAACGCTGGGCCGTGCTTCAGAATACCACCGATGAAATAGAGCGCTGTCTCGCTCAATCCGGCATAGCCGTTGGGATCAAAAAAGAGGTTGTCACCGTTTTTCTGCAATTGAATGTGGATATGCATACCGCTACCTGCTTCGTTGTAGAGTGGCTTGGGCATGAAGGTCACGGTTTTGCGATGGGCTCTGGCGACCATTCGAATAATGTATTTGACGATCATGGTGACGTCGCATGCTTTGAGCAAAGGATGGTGATGAATTTCAATTTCCGATTGTCCCGGGCCGCCGACTTCATGATGATGATAGCGCACCGGAATGCCGCATTCCTCAATGCTGGCCACCATTTTGGCGCGCAGATTATATAAGTTATCCAAAGGTGGAATCGCATGATAGCCGCCCTGTCGGGGGATTTTATGTCCCAGGTTTTGCTCTTCTTCCGCGCCCGAATTCCAGTCCGCCTCTTCCGAATCGATCCGGTAGCTGGTAAGATTGATGTCATTCAAATAAGTGATGTTATCGAAGATGTAAAATTCAAATTCCGGGCTCCACAGGCTGGTGTCTGCAATGCCGGTTTGTTTTAGGTACTGCTCGGCGCGAAAGGCGATATTGCGAGGATCGTTTTTAAATAGGTCCAGGCTATCGGCTTCGCAGGCTGCGCAGATAAAGCTCAAGGTTTTTAGGTCCCAAAATTTATCGATTAAAGCGGTGCTCAAATCTGGTACCAGCACCATATCGCCCGCCTCCAACTTTTTGAACCCTGGGATGCTGGAGCCATCGAAAGCAACCCCATGTGTGAAAACTTTTTCATCAAATTGGCTACGCGGAATTGTTAGATGATGCCAGCGACCAAAGAGGTCACAAAACTTCAAATCTACCATAGCAATTTGTTGTTCCTCAGCATATTGCAGCGCGTCCGGCACTGTTTTTAACATACCATCCTCCATGAAATTGAGATTCAACACGTCTTTCTCGGCTCGCTTTGCGCATTGCAACAGCGAAAATCCGATCATAGAATTGCAGCAGCTATGGAAATATCGATACGCAGTTTTTGGCGCTGGTTCCTCATGAGGAAACCCATGATTTCGTTTCCACCGGGCAATCAGTTCGCCTATCTATTATAGAATAATTTAAAAATTTCGAGGCAAATAATCCAGCAAAATTTTAGCCGTTTGACTTTTTCTGAGTCTGAGCCTTTATCTTCACCTGCTCCCAGATTTCGTCCATGGCTTCCAGATCTAAATTGTCAAACGTATTGTGTGTGCGAATAACCTCGTTCTCCAACTCTCGAAAACGAGTGACAAATTTTTCAATCGCTTTCCGTAACGCATCCTCAGGGTTGACGCCAATGAAACGCGAAAGATTGACCATGGTGAACAACAGGTCGCCGAATTCCAGCTCGATTTCTGCCTGGTTGGATTGCGCTATTGCCTGTTTTAGCTCCCCTAATTCCTCCTCCAGTTTTTGCCAGACCTGCTGCGCATTCTGCCAATCGAAACCAACCGTTGCCGCCTTGGCCTGGATGCGATGCGCGCGCAAGAGTGCCGAGAGTTCCCGCGGTACCCCATCGATTACCGACCGTTCGTGGTTTTCCTGTTGCTTCATTTTTTCCCAATTCACGGTTTGCTCCGCAGCATTCCGGACCAATACGTCGCCAAAGACATTGGAATGTCGGTGAATCAGCTTTTGATTGATGCGCATCAAAACATCAAGAATGCTGAAACGCCCTTCTTCCTCGGCAATTTGCGATTGAAAAATGACCTGCAATAGCAGGTCGCCCAGCTCGCTTTTCAGTTCATCATAATTCTTGCTATCGATTAATTCCAGCACCTCGTAGGTTTCTTCCAGCAAATACTGTCGCAGCGACTCATAGGTCTGTTCCCGATCCCAGGGACAGCCATCAGGGCTGCGCAATGTTTCCATGATTTCGATCAGTCGAGCGAATTCCAATTGTATTTGCGTCATATTTTTCATGTGGCTTGCTCCTTATGGATGAAAATCTTCTTAGGGTAAATTGACGTTCGCCTAAATTATTGTCATGTTTTTAGTCCCTCGATTCATCATTTTCGACTACCAGAAAATAGCTTATAATACAACTATAAAATGTAATAATCAAGCTTCTTTGCTAATTGGTTCAATTTTGCACTTTAGTTTTGAACTAAATCTTCAGTTACCTTTAAAAAATTCTTGACTATTAAACTCAATTTGGTTATTTTAATACCTGAAATTAAAGCATGTTAGAAAATTGGACAAGGCCGATTTTAATGAAGCTTCGTTATGAAACCCGGCGGCTGGAGTTGAATCACCAATTTACTGTGGCTCGCAGTTCCAAAGCGTTCGCTGAGAATGTATTTCTTACCTTGCACGCCGATGGTGTTGCGGGGTATGGTGAGGCTGCTCCGTCCTATTTTTTTCACGAAAGTGCTGCCACCATTACGCAATTTTATGATGCATTGCAATCTTCTTTTCTGGAAATAGATATTGCCGATGTTCAATGGCTGGAGCGATTGGTGCAACCGGTGGCAGGTAACTATGCCGCCAAAGCCGGGCTGAATATTGCGATGTTTGATTTGTTGGGCAAGCTTGCTGACCGACCATTGCATCAATTGCTCGGTTGCGAGTCGAACGCACCACTCGTCACCTCGTTTACCATTGGGATCGATCGACTGGAGGTCATCAAAGCGAAAGTGCTGGCAGCCGATCCGTTTCCCATTCTAAAAATCAAATTGGGCACGCCGGATGATTATTTGATCATCGAAACCATTCGCTCATTGACCGATAAGCCGCTGCGCATTGATGCCAATGAAGGCTGGACGCGTGAGGAGGCAGTGTCCAAAATCAACTGGCTGGCGCACCAAAATGTGGAATTGGTGGAGCAGCCCGTGCTTGCAGATGACCTTGATGGCTTGAAATATGTGCGCGAGCGGGTCTCCCTGCCAGTATTTGCCGACGAGAGCCTGCGCACCAGTGCCGACCTCGAACGCTTGGCTGGTACCGTCGATGGCGTGAATATAAAATTGATGAAGTGCGGGGGTCTGTCGGAAGCGCTGCGCATGGTGCACCGGGCGAAAGCGCTTGAGTTGCAGACAATGATTGGCTGTTTCATCGAAAGCTCAGTGGCGATCACGGCGGCTGCACACATCGCGGCGCTATTTGACTATATCGATCTGGATGGATCACTGCTGCTAAAAGCAGATCCGTTCCGAGGTGTGAAGATCATGGAGGGAAAACTTGTTTTGCCTGAGGCAGCCGGTCTTGGTGTTGAATTTATTGGCTTCAAATAGAGGGTGTTTTTAACAGTCTGGAGGTAGCGTGTTGTTGTGGAACTATGCGAAGGTCCTGGTTGTTTTTCTATTGCTTATGCTGTTGCTGGTCAATTGCAGTTACTTTAAGCCCACGCAACGTCCCAATTCGCCGGTGACAAAACTCAGAAGTGAACTGGACTATATTTTCGATGAGCCGGCCTTTGCGGATGCGCATTGGGGTGTTGTCGTTCTATCGCTAAAGAATGGCGAGTTCCTCTATGTCAGAAATCCGCACAAAAATTTTGTGCCAGCGTCCAACATGAAATTATTCACCACAGCAACGGCGCTGGTGAAATTGGGACCAGATTTTCGCTACAAAACCCGAATTTATGGCACCGGCCCTGTCGATAACAGTGGCGTTTTGCATGGTGATCTGGTGATCGCGGGGGCGGGCGACCCCACGCTTTCAGCTCGATTCTATAAAGGAGATGTGACCAAACCCCTGGAGCAGTGGGTTGATTCATTGCTCGCCAGGAAAATCGTTGTCATCAATGGCAACATCATCGGCGATGATAATCGCTTTGAGGATGAAATTATGGGCGAAGGTTGGTCCTGGGACTATGAATCCGATTGGTATGCCGCCCAGATTAGCGGTTTATCTTACAATGATAATTGCATGGATATCTACCTGGCGCCAGGGGATTCATTGGGTCGACCGGCTAAATTTCGATTGCTGCCAGAGACCGACTATGTCAAAATTATCAATAAAACCATCACCGTTCGGCCGGAGTTCGAAAAGGAAATCACCTTCAAGCGCAAACGTGGAACCAATCAGGTGGTCATTAGTGGCGCCATTGCTAGCAATTCGCCCCCCAGACATGATTGGTTTTCGGTGGAAAATCCGACGTTGTTCACCGTCACTGTCTTTAAGCAATTGCTGCTCCGCCGAGGCATTGCAGTGTCGGGAAGTGCCCAGGATATCGATGATCTGAATGGCTTTTCGTACTCCCGTGCTGACAGTAATCTGCTTTTTGAAGTCAGCTCGCCGCCGCTGACTGAAATCGTGGATGTGGTGAATAAGGTGAGCCAAAATCTTTATGCTGAGCAACTGTTACGCACGCTGGGGGCACAATTCCGGGGGATTGGCGATGCCAGCCATGGCATCGAAGTGGTCAAAGAATTCTTGCAGAGCATCGGTGTGGCGACAGATCGGTTTTTGATGTACGATGGTTCGGGACTATCCCGACTGAATATGGTTACGCCGACACAAATTGTAACCCTGCTAAAAGCCATGCGTCGGCACCCGGTCGGTGAATATTTTTACAAATCGCTGCCGGTGGCAGGTGTGGATGGGACCATCGTCAATCGCATGCAGCAGACTGCAGCCCAGAATAATGTTCGGGCTAAGACTGGTTACGTGGGACATGTCCGGGCGCTATCGGGATATGTCACCACGCTCGATAAAGAGGAACTGGCATTTTCGATTATTGCCAATAACTATTCGGCGCCCACGGCGATGGCTAATTTGATTCAAGACTTTGTTTGTGAACGGTTAGCCAATTTTTCAAGAGGGCAATAGTCATTTTTCAGGAATGAATGAGCATGATGTTTTTAAAACAACCCAAAATCAGACAGTTCGAGTACCTGCCTCGCTTTTACCGTCCAGAAGCTGAGGCGGACGAGGATGGTAAGCGCCGCATCAAATTCCGGCGACTGATCGAGCGCCGGTATCAGGTTCAGAAACGACCGATCTGGCTCATGCTGATCATTTTGTTGATCCTGATCTTTCTGGCACGATTTTTCTTCTTTTCGGTCGACTCGAAATCGGGAACTGACAAGTTTGAAGACATCAAAATCGAAATTGTAGAGTAAACGGTGTCACGCATTGCCAATTTTTTTCGGGCAGGCTTTTAGAACTGGCGAGGTTGGTCGCCCGGGTGCGGGACCATTTTGTAAGCATCGTGGGGTGATGTGCCAACATGTTGATGCGGCAAAATTGGCCATCATTGTTGTTGCCTATATTTACCAATCGCTATGGGGAAAGACACCGACCTCAATTGCTTGATAGTGTCAACAAAAGAATAGCTCACTTCAGAAAAACTCATGAGGCGGATAGTGGCGGTATTGGCACTCAATATTTCTATGCACCGCTGCCCGTCGCAGATGAATGATTCCTATTGCTAATTGCCGATAGCTTGAGCAGGAGGCTTGTGATTCGATGGCTATTCACAATATCAGAAGACAGCAGCATTACACTGCGCGCTCCAGGACAAAGCGGCTGAAAGATTTTCTGCTATTTCCCATTCGGAGCATGGCGGCGGTGATAAAGCAATTGGGCAGTTTGTGGCGTCGGCTCTGGACCCGGTCTCGAGACTTATTTATATCTTTCCCGATTAAGC